>CAYOAJ010000261.1:0-2507 GCA_964401895.1 uncultured Herbinix sp. | reverse complement strand
TGAATACAGATTTAAAGATGATGAAGAAGTGGAAATTGAAGATGATGATGAATTTGCTAGGGAAATTCTTAGATATATATTTGATTCCCAAGATAATCTTATAATCAACGAGAAAATCAGGGATATAGTAGGACAATTACCTGTTAGAATAACACGGCAGAAGTATTACGATATTCTTAAGGATAGTTTTACTAATTATATTGGGGCAGAGTGGTCTTCACTACAATCCTACCTCTATACCTTACGTACAAACTCTATGATTTATAAGGAAGAGGGGATGGAGAGTGAATATCCTTGGCTTTGGGACCAAAGTCAAAGGCTTTCCAAGATGGATTATAAGAATCTAACCAAGACCCAATATGATGAGATGGAAGAAATATTAGCAAAGGCAACGGACATACTTACTAAGGATACAGAGCACTATTATTTCTTGCAAGAGATGGTAAATGAACTTTATGCTTTACTTTTATGTAAACCTTATGTAAAAATTGAAGAAGATCCTTTGAAAGATAGGATAGAGGCTGCATTAGATATTATTCAAGCTGTTTCCGATTTATTTGAAGATATAGATAATGATAAAGAGGAATTTGACGAGGTTAATGAATATCTAATAGGCAAATTATCAAAGATTGAAGGAATACAAGAAGAATTATCTTATGAAGTTACAAATCTAGAAGAAGGAATCTATCAAGCAAATGAAAACCATAGAGAATTAGCAGGGAAGTTAAAGATAGAAAAAGAACTAGATGCATTGTTGTTAAGCAAGGACTTGTTATCTACTAGCTTATTTATAGATTTCTATGAGATAAGAACAAGTGACAAGGTGGATAAGGACAGTGTTGAAGAAGAAAGGGATAAATTTATTCATGAATTATCAGAATTTCTAAAAAATCATGATAGATTTATTGCCAGGGCGGTAATGGCCAATACTTTAAGTGCTATACCAGTCTTTTTCGATGATCATAAGGAAGTTATGGATTATGTTAGGTATTCCTTAGACAAGTGTACAGATATGGCAGAAAAGAAAGCGTGCAATAAAATAATTAGACAAATGATGATAGACTAAGAGTTTAGATTTCCCTAAAGTATGGTATAATTAGAATACAATAATATACGAGGTATCAATATGGTGCAATGGACAGAAAAACTATACATTGGAGATAAGATGAGCAAAAGGGCAAAGTATGCAATTGATTGTATTAACAAGCGGAAAGCCCTTATGAATGTTTTTTGCATTAGTTTTGCATCAAATGAGGACAATCTTTTTGATATTATGGATGTTAATCAATTACTTTTTCCCTACTATAAAGATAAAGAGATAAAAATTGTCGGGCTTGCAAAAGGTAGGGAGGAGGCAATTGAAATTGTTCATGATATGATTATGGAGGTATATAAGGAGAGAGGAGATTTTGATGTAAGAAGTTATTTTACATAATATTTCAAAATCGATGAACTTTACCTGGATTGGCGGTTGATAGTTATAATGTTGCACATTATATTATATATATTAAAAATAATAGGGATAATACTGCTAGTAATTCTTGGTTTGCTACTACTTATGCTTTTGGCAGTACTTTTTGTTCCCTTAAGATATAAGTTTAATGTAAGGGTGAAAGATGAAGAGTTATATTTTGATGGAACAATAAGCTGGCTACTCCACCTTATCCATGGCCGTATTAAGAAGGATGAAGGTGAATTTCAAATTTGGCTTAGGATTTTAGCTATAAAGGTATTTGACAGCCAGAAGATGGATAAGAGGCGAAAAGCTAAACAAGAAGAAAGTAAAAAGCCTAGCCATAGGGATGTTGATCTTTCAGAAGAAATTACAGATAAAGAGCCTCCCAAAGAGTCCTCCAAAGAGCCTCACAAGGAGCCTCCTAAGGCAGAAAAAATTGTAGAAGAATATATTGAATTTGAAGAAAAACTTTCTTTTATGGGTAAAATCAATAATAAGATACAGAATATAATAGATAAGATAAAAAAAGTTTTAAAAAACATTAAAGATAAGATTATTAACTTTTTCAAAAAGATATTTGATATTAGAAGAAAGACCATATTGCTGGTGGAATTTATTAGAGATGAGATTAATAAGAAGGGTTTTAAAGTAGTTTATGAAAGCCTTAAAGGTATATTAAAACATCTAATGCCTACAGACCTGGAATTAGAATTGTTATTTGGTACTGGTGATCCATGTACTACAGGTCAAACCCTAGGTGTGTTAAGTATTTTATATAGTTTATATGGAGACCATATAGAAATAAGAGCAGATTTTGAACAGAAAATTATAGAAGGCAGACTTGATGTAAAAGGAAGAATAAGACTAGTTAGATTAATTATAATAGTAATTAAGCTTATAAGTAATAAACGGTTCAAAGAATTAAATAATAATTTCAAAACCTTGAAGGAGGCGTTATAATGTCAGATAATAATTTCAATACTACAGTGGAATCTTTATTTAAAGGAATGGATAGCTTTTTATCTACTAAAACAGTAGTGGGAGATGCAGT
>CAYOAJ010000260.1:0-2507 GCA_964401895.1 uncultured Herbinix sp. | reverse complement strand
GTAGATGGCCATGGCAATTTTGGTTCCATTGATGGAGATGGGGCTGCAGCTATGCGTTATACAGAAGCCAGGCTAAGTAAAATATCAACAGAATTACTATCAGATATAAACAAAGATACAGTAGACTTTGCTCCAAACTTTGATGAGACAGAAAGAGAACCAAAAGTATTACCAGCAAGGTATCCTAATCTTCTAGTTAATGGAACCTCTGGTATAGCAGTAGGTATGGCGACCAATATACCACCTCATAATCTTCGCGAGGTTATAAATGCTGTCTTAAAAATGATAGATAACTATATTGAAGAAGACAGAGAAACAGAAATAGAAGAATTAATGGAAATTATTAAGGGACCAGATTTTCCTACAGGTGCTGAAGTATTAGGCGTTTCTGGTATTAATAAAGCCTATAGAACCGGTAGAGGCAAGATAAGAATGAGAGGAATCTCTAATATAGAAACTATGGATAATGGTAAAACAAGGATTATAATAACTGAATTACCATACATGGTTAATAAAGCCCGCCTAATTGAGAAGATAGCTGATTTTGTTAAAGAAAAAAGAATTGATGGTATAACAGAGCTTCGTGATGAATCAGACCGTTTAGGTATGAGAATAGTAATAGAATTAAGAAGAGATGCAAATGCCAATATTATATTAAATCAATTATATAAACATACACAATTGCAAGAAACTTTTGGTGTGATTATGCTTGCTCTAGTAGACAACGAGCCAAGGGTTCTTAACTTATATGAAATGCTTTATTACTATTTAAAGCACCAGATGGAAGTTGTAACAAGAAGAACTAAATATGATTTAAACAAAGCAGAAGAGAGAGCTCATATCTTAGAGGGTCTGTTAATTGCTCTTGACAATATAGATGAAGTAATAAAAATAATTAGAGCTTCTGAGGATGGAAACACTGCAAAAGTAAGTCTAATAGAAAGGTTTGCTTTTACAGATGCCCAAGCTCAAGCAATAATTGATATGAGACTTCGTGCATTAACAGGATTGGAAAGAGAAAAGATTGAGACAGAGCATGGACAGCTCATGGAAAAAATATCATATTATAAAGAAATACTTTCAAATGATAAAAAATTATTAGGTGTAATTAAAGAAGAAATTACAGTAATCCGTGATAAGTACGGAGATGATAGAAGAACATCAATAGGATTTGATGTATATGATATTTCAATGGAAGATATGATTCCAGTTGAAAATACTCTTATAGCTATGACAAAATTAGGTTATATAAAGCGTATGACTATTGATAATTTTAAAAGTCAGCATAGAGGTGGAAGAGGAATAAAGGGAATGCAGACAATTGAAGATGACTTTATTGAAGAACTCTTTATGACTACAACCCACCATAATATATTATTCTTTACTAATAAGGGAAGAGTATATAAATTAAAAGCTTACGAAATAGCTGAATCAGGACGTACAGCCAGGGGAATAGCTATTATAAACCTTCTACAATTGCAAAATGATGAAGAGGTAACGGCAATAATACCTATTAGAGAATACAAAGAAGATAAATATCTGCTTATGGCTACCAAGCAAGGTATAGTTAAGAAAACATCTATGGCAGAATATAAGAACATTAGAAAAAGTGGTATAAATGCTATTAGTTTAAGAGATGATGATGAGTTAATTGAAGTGAAAGTAACAAATCTAGAGAAAGAAATATTTCTTGTTACAAAGAAAGGTATGTGTATTAGATTTAAAGAGACAGATGTAAGACCTACAGGAAGAACATCAATGGGTGTTATAGGAATGTCTATAGCTGAAGATGATGAAGTAATTGGAATGCAACTAGACTCCCAAGGGGATTACCTATTATTTGTATCAGAAAAAGGTATGGGTAAATGTACAAAAATTGATGCATTTAATTCACAATATAGAGCAGGTAAAGGGGTTAGGTGTTATAGGGTTACTGATAAAACAGGAAATGTAGTTGGTGTTAAGGCTGTACATTTAGATGATGAAGTAATGATTATAACAAATGAAGGAATATTAATTAGAATAATGGTGGAGGATATCTCTATTCAAGGAAGGGTAACTTCAGGAGTTAAACTTATTAATATTGAATCTGATAGTGACATTATGGTTGCTAGCCTAGCTAAAGTTAAAGATGATAAAACAAAGGAATCAGAAGATGATATTATAAAGAATCTTGAGAAAGAGTTAGAAGAAGAATAGGAATAACTTATATTGATCTATATTGAAACAAGAAACTTATGATTTAGATTTCTTGTTTCAATAATAGAACATATAGAACAAAATGATGATTTTAAGTTTATATTATAAAATTAATTGATAATTATAGATGTTTCCTATTGACAATAAAAAAAACCTTTGTTATACTATCACTTGTCCTTAAGAAAACTAAATAAAATATGACATAAGTTATTGTAATAAATAAATCAACTAATACTGAATTAATTCAGTAACTGGAGAAATACTCAAGAGGCTGAAGAGGCGCCCCTGCTAAGGGTGTAGGTCGGTTT
>CAYOAJ010000259.1:0-2525 GCA_964401895.1 uncultured Herbinix sp. | reverse complement strand
TTATCTAAAAATAATTTTTCCAAGAAAATGCAAAGCGACTTTATATCAAGATTGAAACGCCTTGAAAGAGCCATAGATAACTGCGACCTTGACCAACAATACCAATCTGATAGATTTCTATATTTATTATCTCTTTTCGAAAACAAGGGTATAAATGATAACATGAACAAGCTTAGTAATGAAGTAGATTTACCTATAGGAACATATCAACTTAGTACATTTAAATATGCACTGAATAAGTATAAAATGTTTCTCGAGGATAAGACTACTTTAATGCTCGAATAAATTCATTTGTCTCAATTCCTTTTTTTGTGTCTATTATGTTTATACTAAATATTACATTCGAATTATGAGTATCAGACAATTTTCTTATTTCATATTCGGAATCACGAAGAGAAAACATATACTCTCTTCCGCGAAATAAAAAACGTTCTTTATCAAGTTGTTTATTGGATTCAACAAAAAGTTTGCTACCATCTTCTCTTATATCTCCGATGGAATAATCAAATAGACTAATATGTTTTTTTACATTTGCTATATTGTTTTTTCCAACATTACTTGATCCACTTCTTTTTACTCTATATGTAGAACTAACATCAAAATAATCTCCAAAATCCTCAATCGGCAATATAGTAAAGTCATTGGTTATAATAAACAAAACCTTCTTGTTTTTATACATTTCAATAATCCAATCTACAAATATATCGGAACCATTATTCATTACAATTTCTACCCCTTTTGTTCCTGGTTCCCTAAACTTATCTACATTATCATTCATATGTTTAATAATTTGTTCTGCATAAACATTAATTGGGTTAATGTTTCGTGGGCTATAAACAAATGTGTTGGATGTCTCATCAAATAGTAAAACAAATTGACCGCATTGAGCTGGAGAGTTTTTTGCTTCCATGTAAAAAACCCTATTAGACTTTGTAGTAACTTTAATATCTGAAGTTGTAGAATCACTCCCACCTTTCCTTGTAAAACTTGCATATTCACCAAATCTTTCATTTAAATACTTGGTACTAGCAATTTCAAACTTTTCCCATACTGACGGCATAATTGTTCCTCCATTCACTAATAAGTATTTTAAATTGTTTTTTCATAATTTGTATGTAGATGTATTTTATCATAAGGTTAATTATAAGTAAATAATGGCAGATAATAAAAATTAAAAGATAGTGGCTAAACATCTTGTAGAATAAGGTAAACCATATTATACTAGTAATGCTATTATAAGACAGATTATAAGACTAAACATTTAACAGGACCTAGGAGGACTAAAAGGATGAACAACAAAGGAAATTTATTTGCCATACTACTAGCATTTATGATTGTATTTACTGGGGCGTCGGTGCTAACGGGCTGTGGCAAAGAAGAAACAGACCTAATTAATGAAGAAGAATTTAAAACAGCGGAAGCAATTAATAAGGATATTACATATGAAGCAAATAAAGATACAAGTATAAAAACAGATATAGATACAAACATAGAAACAAACATAGAAACAGATATAGATACAAATATAAATATAGATATAGAAGAAAAGTCTAGTGAAGATGATGTAGATAATGAGGAAATCCCTCATCCAGATGGTGAGCCCACATCTAATGAAGATAATGCTACAGAGACCCCAACAAAAGCTCCAGAGTCCGCTAAGGATAATGAGAAAATTAAGCCGACATCTAAGCCAACACCCAAGCCAACAAAGACTTCAGAGCCAGCTAAGGGAACACCATCTACTTCAGTTCCATCTGGGATACCCAAGGGGGCTGTCCTAGTTTCACACGACAAATATTCTCATACATTTAATTATAATATAGACCTGCCAAATGGTGGTTCAATTTACAAAGTAGTTGTTAACTTTGATGGTAAAATTGTGATTATGATTTATGGATATGAAAATAGGGGTTGGGACTTTTATGCTGAGTATTACGGTAATAATAGAATAGCCTATAAAGATGGTTGGCCTGACTTTGAAGATAAAGATAGGTCTGAGATAAAGGTTATAGGAGATAAGTTTATAAAAGCCTATGACAAAATAGACAAGCCAAAAGCAAGTGCAAAGAATACAAGTAAACTTAAACCATCTACTCCAGTACCATCTGGTATAGATAAAGACGCTGTATTAGTTGAATTTGATGAAGAAAATCATTCCTTCAATTATTTTATGAACTTGCCTAATATGGGGATTGTTGATAGTGTTCTTGTACACTTCGGAGATAAGCCAGAGGCTATGATTTCCGGTCACGACAACCTAGGCCGCGCCTTTCTTGCCCGTTATTATAGCGATGGTGGGTTAGGATTTTCATTCGGTTGGCCTGATTTAGAAGATGATGACATGGATGCAATAAGAAGTCTCGGAAAAGACTTTCTTATAACCTACGGTATAATAGCCAAACCGACTCCTACTCCAATACCAGCCGATCCATATATGGATGTTCCTTCTGGGATACCCAGTGAGGCAGAGTTGATTTACGATTTAGAATATCACCATATATTTAACTATTCTATGGACCTACCTA
>CAYOAJ010000258.1:0-2530 GCA_964401895.1 uncultured Herbinix sp. | reverse complement strand
ATTTTAGCCTTGAGCATAGAAAACGATATTGTATCAATCTCGTAACCTTTTTGTTTAATACGGTACTATTTAAATCATACTCTTTTGCAAGAATATCTTGTTCGGCTTCCCGTTCCGCGTCTCCCGTGAATAGGAAAGATATATCTCCATGGGTAACTTTTAACACTATGGAATTGTTGTTAACATTGCTGCTACTTTGAAGAGGTCCTAGTATTTTAACATCTGCACTAGCTAATTTAAATGTCTCACCTGGCTCTGGAACAGTAATGCTCACATCCTGATCATCAAGGTATTTAAGGAAACTATTAAAAGCCCTACTATCATAAGACTTCATCGGTCCGTAAACGGTTCCTACTGTTGCATAATTAAGTGCACCTGCTAGTCCTCCTACATGATCTTCTTGAGGGTGTGTGTTTATAATATAATCTAGATGATCCACACCATGCTTTTCAAGGTATGTATAAATTAAACTAGAGCTAGAGGCTTTACCACCATCTATTAGCATTGCCTTGCCATCGCAAAGTAAAAGACTTGCATCTCCCTGTCCAACATCAATAAAATGAACTTCTAGGGTGGTCTCATCTTCCACTGTTGGTTGAGTTTGAATTTCATCAATCTCATTATAATCTTCACTCTTATCTACATAATTATCATCTTCTGAAAGTTGCTTGTCCTCATTCACAGAGTCTTCAACTTTTGATATAGGCTTTTCATCTTCTATAAGTTTTTTTTCTTCATAAATTTCAACTGATAAGTCTACTTGGTCACCATCATATACTATTTCTTGTACATCATTTTGAGAATCACTAGGTAGATTTGATTCAGCTAGGACTGCTATTCCCGTAAAAATTAATAATGCAGACAAATAGCATATGGTAGCAATCACCATCCTATTTTTTTTGCCTGATCTAAAACCGGGTATTCTTTTTAAAATGATTTCTAATCTTTTATTCAAATTTATACCTCCCCACCCTATTGCTTTTATAATATTTGTTACTTTTTGTGATATAAATCCACATGTTGTGATTAATAATGTCTATATTTATTATATGAGAAGAAGTCTTTTAAGTAAACCTATTCTACTCAATAAAAAGGTACCTCCGAATCGATGCTGTATTTGTCACTATTCAATAAATCGTATCTTAGTTCTGTCAGCTAAATGGGGGCTCTTTGCTGTCTTACCATAACCTACCAAGACAGCCATGCCAAACTCTCATCCCTCACTGAATTTCAAGCCCAAACTGTTCATTAATATCATCCAGTACAAAGGAGAAAGACTCTACATCTTTCATGTTTTCATTCATTAAAGCTCAATATTTACTAGCATTTTTTTCATCTCCTACTATTTCTCTAGCTTCTTCCTCTGTTATACCTAATTCTTTTTTTAGAAACCCTTCTAAAGTTGGCTTATATTCTTTTAATATTTGTATTTCCTCTTCACTAAATCCTTTCCTATCAAGGTGGTAAGAAACATCTAATGATGCATATAAAATATCATAAATAGCTCATAATGGTAGACCCTCAGGCTCCTCAAATTCATATTCATCTATTAGATATCTTGCAAAATCAACATCTTCATACATAAATATGATTTCTGTATGCCCCCCAATTGCTTGGACTGTAGAATTTATCTTCTGAATACAAATCACCTATAAATAAAATCATTTCCTTATATTTACCGGCCTCATACCATTCATCCAAGCAAGAACTTGTAAATGACTTTTAAATGTATAGGTATCTTTTAAAAACAACTAGAAATTACTTTTTGAAAAATTCTTTTGCAAGAATATATCATGTTTGTATAAATAAAAAAAGACTGACGAAAAGTCAATCTTTCTTGCAAGCCAAGATGCAACCACTTGGCATATATTTTTTATATAGAGTTTTATCAATTTATCAAATGACAAACAAATTTACCCACAGCATGTCCTAATTTATACATAATAAACCCTCCTGTAATTATCTATTTCCATACACGCTTTAACTTAAAAACTTCCTGTGCATAACCCCAAATAGATATTGGACTCATAATCATCTGATAACAGATTGTATAAAATATAAGCCCTGATATGTTTTTTTCTGACCTTTAATTCCAGCTTTTTAAAAATATTAGATTGATATCTATATAGAATGAAATTCTGCAAAATAGCAAGAGGCAAAACAAGCAAGGTCATAGGACCAGCAATCCAGAACTTACCGAAAAAAGCAAGTACCAAGCCCGGAATCCAACAAAACGTATACATGATATCTAGATAAGGCATTATTAAGTTTATACTTGTAAGATATCTCACATATTTTTCAGGTTGTTTCCATGGCTTATGTAGTTTTAATCCTTCTATCATACCTCGAGCCCATCTATTTCTTTGTCTAGCAAGGTGTTTCAAGTTTGATGGCACTTCAGTAAAACTTACCGAAAAAGGTTCATAATATACTTTTTTATTAAGTCTAAGTAGATTCCAAGTTAAAACAATATCCTCCCCTATAGCATCAGGCCAACCATTTATAGCTTTGATCTCCTCAGTTTTATATA
>CAYOAJ010000257.1:0-2550 GCA_964401895.1 uncultured Herbinix sp. | reverse complement strand
TTAATAATTAGGGCAACGTGGATTTAAATGACGCCTATTGATATAAGCTGAAGTATAGTAATAATAAGTACAATTTGAACAATCATAACGTGCAACATAATTTTCTGTTGCAATAGAGCATATTTCTCTAAAGTAAATGTCTTCCCCGTTTTCGCCGATTCCAATCCAGAGTAAAAACTCATGATTGTTATAAGTCACTTTTTTTAATTCAGTTCTATTATATTTCATATTATGTGGTGGACAAGTTGATGCTTGAGCTGCAGATATTGGTAAGCTTAATGTGATTATTAGAGCAAATAAAAAAGAGACTTTCTTTAATAGGTTTTTCATAATATTATCTTCCTTTCAAATTAAACGGTTGATATAACATATAATATAAATTATAATACATGTATATCAAAATAGTAGTTGCTTTTGATAAGTAAAAGGGCGTGCAGTTACATCAGATCATACTTCTGATTAGCATGTCCTTTTGCTATTGTTAGGAGAACGAATTAATATCATCATACTTACCCCCTCTCTTTGTGTAATATAAAATACTCTATAGATATATTGTTTCATATTACACAATTATAATAGCATATTTTGTAATAATAGTCAATAAATTGTTTTTTTACATAAAATGCAATATTTCTTATTGTATTATACATATTTAATAGTCTTTTTTATTCATTTAGATATATATCTAATCTTCTATCAGATTCTTTAATAAAGCTTTCTATGTCCATATCACCTGCAAGATGCAGGCCTCTAGAATAAATCCGAAAAATGTAATATAGTCTTGTGTTCCATCCGTACCAAAATAAATCGGGTAGGAACTAGATAATTATTATACCTGGCTCCTACCCAATTAAATTTTATGTTCTTTATTGTTATAAATAACTAATAACTTATTTTAAAATGTTTATAAATATTTATCATAATGAACCCTTGAAGAATCATAACGATCAACAAATTTGTTTTCCTGCCCTTGGTCCGGATATCCAATTGGAATCACAGTGAAAGGTCTTAATTTTTTATCCAGTCCAAATATATCTGATACATAATCCATTCTTTCTTCCATAGGGGCAACTCCAAGCCATACAGCTCCTAGTTCCAGAAAAGCTGCTTCAAGCAAGATGTTTTGTGTGGCCGCTGCTAGATCCTGTTCCCAGTGATGCCTTAGTCTCATCCTATCTTCATTTCCTAATACCACAATGGCCAGGGGAGCATCTGCTATCATTTTGGAATAATCACTAATCCCTGCTAACTTATTAAGAATATCCTTATCTCGAACAATAATAAATTCCCATGGTTGCTGATTTGCAGCTGAGGGAGCTTGCATAGCCGCCCTAATAAGTTTGTCTATCTTCTCCTCTTCCACAGGCTGATCTTTATACCTACGAATACTTCTTCTGTTTAAAATAATATCCATATGTTCTCCTCCTTAATATTTATACCTTTAGTATAGCATAGAATTGACCTTTCTACATTTTATGTTTCATTGACATTTAACCTTATTATAATTATAATTTACCTGAACACAATATCAACAGCCTTATATACTTATAGGAGATTTTTAATGAATAGAAAAGATTTTGAAGAAATTGTAAATACGTTTGAGACAAGAAATGATTCCCAAGGTCAGAATCTAAATATGCATTCCCTTCTTGTTTCCATTGATGATAATGTTTTCTTGCATAGATTCAATAAGCAGAATGAGCTTGCAGATATAAGAAGTATTAGTAAGACTATTTTAGCTATGGTTACTGGCATAGTAAGAGACTTATCTCAAAAGGGTTATTATCCTCCTTTTGATGAGAACAGCTACATCTATCCTATCTTAAAAGATAAAATCAATATAAGTAATGAGACAAACTTAAAATATTTAAAAAAGATTAAGGTAAAACATCTATTAACTCATACTATGGGATATGATAAGGTACTACTTATGCGGGGAGATATAGCTGATATGGATCCCTTTACATACCTAGACTATATTATGAACCAGCCAATTGTATATGAGCCTGGAGATCACTACTTATATTCTAATGCTGGACTTTATACCTTATCTGCCCTATTAGAAGAATTTATACAAGAAGACCTGCTTGAATTTATAGATAGGCATTTATTTAGCAAGTTAAATATTGAAAACTTTCATTGGGAGAAATACGGCAATTACCTAGCAGGGGCTACTAAACTTTGGTTGTCAGCTGAAAGCTTATTAAAAGTTGGAAAGCTTCTAATGAATTATGGTAGATATAATAATCAAGAAATTATTAAAAATGATTGGGTTGAAAAAATCACTCAGCCTACTAGTATTATCAAGGATAACAAAAGCCCAAATACCCACTTTAAGAAGCATGCCTACGGTATGGGAATATGGTTAGGAGAAAATGATATCTTCTTTGGTTCTGGAACAGATGGCCAGTCATTAGTAGTAATACCAGAGAAAAATTCAATTATAGTAACCTTAGCTGAGCAAAAAGATGTAGAACCACTAGAGAGTATTATTGATTACATTGTAAAAGAGATAATTAATTAAATAATAAATAGAGTAGAGAAATAATT
>CAYOAJ010000256.1:0-2555 GCA_964401895.1 uncultured Herbinix sp. | reverse complement strand
CCAAAATGCCGGTATCAGCCCGGGATGGAATGCGAAAGACATTGGAGAGTTTCCCTCATGGCCAGCCCCTGAAGGACCGATTGAATGTTGTTATTACATCAAATCTAGATTATAAGCTTCCAGGTGCTGTAGTGGTAAATACTATTGATGAAGCTATTGAGGCAGTTAAAGACTATAAGAAAGAAGATGTATATGTTATAGGCGGTGAAGCAATTTATGAACAAATGCTTGACTTATGTGATGTGGCTTATATAACAAAAATCGACTACAAGTATACAGCAGACACATATTTTCCAAATCTAGATGAAAAACCAGAATGGCAACTAATCGAGACTTCTGATGAGAAGACCTATCATGACTTGGTTTATACTTATTGCAAATATCATAAGAAATAATTAATATAATCTAGAACTCTTGATAATTCTTAATATTAGGACTAATATTAAGAATAAGAATAATTTTGAAAGATTTAAGAAAGAAGGATAGGTATGTTGGATATTAGAATTGAAAAAACAAAGACAGCTAAGGAATTACCTAGTGAAGATAACCCTTTAAAGTTTGGTACTATTTTTACAGATCATATGTTTGTAATGGATTATGAAGAAGGTAAAGGCTGGTATGAACCTAGGATTGTACCCTACAGCACTATTGACTTGGCTCCATCTGCTATGGTGTTTCATTATGGGCAAACTATGTTTGAAGGCCTAAAGGCTTATAGGACTGATGATGGTAGAACCCTACTATTTCGCCCTAATAAGAATGCTGAAAGGGCAAGGAAGTCTAATCAAAGACTTTGTATACCAGAGATACCTGAAGAAGATTTTGTTGAAGCTATTAGAGCTCTTGTTGAAGTAGATGAGGCTTGGGTGCCAGATAGGCCAGGTACATCTCTTTATATAAGGCCATTTGTCATTGCTACGTCTCCATTTCTTGGTGTAAGACCATCCAATTATTATAAGTTTATAGTTATCTTATCACCAGTTGGCCCTTATTATCCTGAAGGTTTAGATCCAGTTAAGATTTGGATAGAAGATGAGTATGTAAGAGCAGTTAAGGGAGGAATAGGAGAAGCAAAAACAGGTGGTAATTATGCAGCTTCACTGAAGTCCCAGGTTAAGGCTCAAGAAGAAGGGTATTCTCAAGTATTATGGCTTGATGGTGTTCACCGTAAATACATTGAAGAAGTAGGGGCTATGAACATATTTTTTAAAATCGATGGTAAGGTAATTACACCAGAACTAAACGGAAGTATCTTACCAGGGGTTACTAGAGATAGTGTAATATCACTTTGTGAAAAATGGGGTTTAACTGTAGAAGAGCGTAAAATATCTATTGACGATATCTATGAAGCGCATAAAAATGGTAGCCTAGAAGAAGTTTTTGGTACTGGTACTGCAGCAGTTATTTCTCCTGTAGGGCAATTGCGTTGGGGTGATCACATTATGGAGGTACAAGACGGAGGTATTGGTGAACTTAGCCAGAAATTATACGACACACTTACAGGAATCCAGTTAGGTAAAATCAGAGACGATATGAATTGGACCATGGAAGTATAGTTAGTATATGAAGATGAAAGGTATGTGTAAAGATGAAACAAAGTTATGCTGAAACTGTAGTAAAGAGGGAGAAAACTTTAGCAACTATAGGATTGGGTACCCTAATGGTATTAGGAATTATAATTGGAATAATATTATTGTTTACAAGAGGCTTTTTAAGCCTATTGGGTGCAGTAATAATTGTTGCTATTATCTACAGTTTTCCCATGCTTAATGTAGAATATGAGTATATTTTTGTAGATGGACAATTGGATTTTGATAGGGTAACAGGAAACTCCAAAAGAAAAAGGATAATGAGAATTGATTTGGATCAAGTGGAGATTATAGCACCTGTAACTTCTAATGCATTAGATTCTTATAAAAATGTTAAGTATGAAGAAAAGGACTATTCATCCCGTTCGAGGGAAAGTAAACCTTATGTAATTATAGCGAGTGCAGATAATAGGATGTACAAAATTCTATTTGAACCTGATGAGGGAATGATTAACACCATAAGGCAAAAAAGTCCAAGAAAAATAGTTTTGTACTAATTATGTGGGACAGGGGAGCGAGGAGCTTTTCCCCTTGTCCCATTTATGTATTGACATGAGATGTATAATTCGTTATACTTGTAAAAATATTTGTCTTAAAAGTAGATACTAACTATAGGAAAGTTCGAAAGTGAGGAAAAAAGTGGCACAAATTATTGGCGAAAGCATAACATTTGATGATGTATTATTGGTTCCAGATTACTCTGAGGTGTTACCAAATGAAATAGACTTAACATCATATCTAACTAAAAAAATAAAACTAAACATTCCTTTGATGAGTGCTGGCATGGATACCGTTACTGAGAATAGAATGGCAATAGCAATGGCTAGACATGGTGGCATTGGTGTTATTCATAAAAACATGACGATTGAAGAGCAGGCTAGGGAAGTTGATAAAGTTAAACGTTCTGAAAATGGTGTTATTACAGATCCATTTTATCTATCCCCAGACCATACGCTCCATGATGCT
>CAYOAJ010000255.1:0-2576 GCA_964401895.1 uncultured Herbinix sp. | reverse complement strand
GTTGACGTACGATAGCACGACCCATAGCAACACGCTGTCTCTGTCCACCAGAAAGAGCTTTTGGCTTACGGTCTAATAGATGTTCAATACCAAGAATCTTAGCTGCTTCATGAACTGTTTTCTTAATCTGATCTTTTGGAAGTTTTCTTAACTTAAGTCCAAATGCCATGTTGTCATAAACAGACATGTGTGGATACAAAGCATAGTTCTGGAAAACCATTGCGATATCTCTATCTTTAGGTTCTACGTCATTAACCATCTTATCACCTATCCAAATTTCACCTTGTGTAATCTCTTCTAAACCAGCGATCATTCGAAGAGTTGTGGATTTACCACATCCTGATGGCCCAACGAAGATAATAAACTCTTTATCTGCAATTTCTAGACTGAAATCCTTAACAGCAACAACGCCATTAGGGAACTGTTTTGTAACATTTTTCAATGATAAACTTGCCATTTTCTATCCTCCTAATTACTTTCATATGTTCTTGTATTATTTGTACTCTATTCGTATAATACACCATTTGAATAGGTTAAACCATGTCTTTATTTAACAAAATAGATTTTATGCTTTTGTACACTTTGTATAGTATCATGTAAAATTAGTACTTTTACCGATAATGGAATGACTTTATACTTTAATTACTGTTTATATTCTATAAAACCTTCACCCTGAACCTCTCTTACATCACTAACAATTATAAAACTTTTTGGGTCGATTTCCTTGGAAATGTTAGTTATGTCTACTATTTCCTTTTGGGAAACAACACAAATCAACATATTTCGTTCTTGATTTGAATACATGCCTTTTGAATAAATGCTAGTTACTCCTCTATCTAACTTAATCATAATTTCCTTAGCAATATCATCAGCACTATCTGAAATTATATATGCCATCTTAGCAAATTTTAATCCTTCCAAGATACCATCTGATACTTTACTTGAAACAAATACGGCAATAATGGCATAAAGTGCATTCCCTAGGCCAAAAACTATTGCACCCATTACAACAACAATTCCATCAATCACTATAAGAATCTGAGGTATTGATAGATACCTCTTCTTTTCATGTATCAAAGACGCCAATAGATCTGTTCCTCCAGTTGACGATTTACGAGAAAAAACCATACCTATTCCAAGCCCATTAATTGCTCCACCAATTATTGATCCTAGTAATCTGTCATCAAACTGAACATCAAAGATTGGTATTATTATTAAGGCTACAATAAATCCTAAGGTTCCTACAAGTACATTTGCAACTTGCTTGGGTCCATGAACTATAAATGTGTAAATAAACAGGGGACCATTTGCTAAAACAGTAAAAATCCATATTGGTAGACCACCATCTATAAAAGGCTCTGTCCATCTCTTAACTATAATTCCAAGTCCAGACACCCCTCCTGTAACAAGATTCATTGGCTCAAAAACCAGATTAACTGCAAGAGCCATTAAAACTGACCCAATTATTATTATAAGAATATTTTTTACTTTGATAAAATTATTCTTTTCATTCATCTTAATCATAATTTCTCCTATGTCATATTTCCTTTATCATTTGTATGGTACACCATTTTTTAAGACACTATGCATTTTAGCATATTATTTGTTTCAAATCAATTTAGCCAGCTAAATTATGTTATAATAATATATATAATTTTGAAAAGGAAGATTCAATATGTTAAGAAAAACAGCTCTTGTAACAGGAGCATCACGGGGAATTGGCAAATCTATAGCTATAAAATTTGCTAAAGAAGGACATAACCTAATAATTAATTGTAGCCAGCGAGAGGATTTACTGCTTGAAACTAAAGCAGAGATTGAATCCTATAATAGCTCATGCCTTGCAGCCCTTGGGGATGTAGGTAATTACAAGGATGCCCAGTCCCTTTTTGAACAAGGGAAAGAAAAATACGGCTTTATTGATGTACTGGTTAACAATGCAGGTATCTCATACCTAGGTTTACTGTCAGATATGACCCCTTCTGACTGGGATAAGATTATTACAACTAATCTTACCTCTGTATTTAATTGCAGTTCTTTAGCTATACCTGATATGGTTAAAAGAAAGGCAGGTAAAATTATTAATATCTCTTCTATATGGGGTAATGAGGGGGCATCTTGTGAAGTTGCTTATTCCACTACTAAGGGAGGAATTAATGCCTTTACAAAATCTTTGGCCAAAGAATTAGCCCCATGCAATATACAGGTTAATGCTATAGCTTGTGGGGCTATAAACACTGAAATGAATAACTTTCTTGATGAAGAAGAATTACAAGCCCTAATTGATGAAATTCCTGCTGGTAGGCTTGGACTCACTGAGGAAGTTGCAGACCTGGCTTATTATCTTGCTGGCGGTAACCAATATCTAACTGGGCAAGTTATTGGTCTTGATGGGGGTTGGTAAAAACAAGCATAATAAAAGAGCCACATTTCTGTGACTCCTTAATTTTAATATAATATATATAATTATCTCTTTGAGAACTGTGGTGCACGACGTGCTCCCTTTAGTCCGTATTTCTTTCTTTCTTTCATTCTTGGATCCCTTGTTAAATAACCAGCTTTTTTAAGAGCAGGAC
>CAYOAJ010000254.1:0-2589 GCA_964401895.1 uncultured Herbinix sp. | reverse complement strand
AGTTATATGAAGAACTTCTAATGGATGAAGAAGGATTAACAAAAACAGATAATGAGCTAATCTTTATAGCCCATCCAGTAGTAACACCAATAGAAGAATTATTAGAACATATAACAAGATTCGAAGAAATCTTAAAGTTAGAAGTAAGTAGAGAAGAAATATATGAGTCAATCAAAGATGCGGTCCCTACATTTATACCGCAGGATATATAGAGGAGGATTTTATGGACAAAATATGGCTGTCATCACCACATATGAGTGATGAAGGATATGAAATGGAATATGTTAAAGAAGCATTTGATACAAACTGGATTGCACCACTAGGTACAAACGTTAATGAGTTTGAAAATGAAATATCAAGATACGTTGGTGTAGAAGATGCAGCGGCACTAGTTTCAGGTACTTCGGCATTACACTTATCACTAAAAGCAGCAGGGGTTAAGCAAGGTGATATAGTTTTCTGTCAAAGTCTTACTTTCTCAGCAAGTGCTAATCCAATTCTATATGAAAAAGCTATACCGGTGTTTATTGATAGTGACTATGAAACATGGAATATGTGTCCAATAGCGCTAGAAGAAGCATTTAAAAAATATCCTGAGGTTAAGGCTGTAATGGTAGTTCATCTTTATGGATTGTCTGCAGATATGGATAAAATAGTAGAACTTTGTAATAAGTATAATGTTGTATTAATTGAAGATGCAGCCGAAAGTTTAGGAACTACTTACAAAGGACAGCAAAGTGGTACTTTTGGAGACTTTGGTATCTACTCATTTAATGGTAACAAAATTATAACTACATCAGGTGGTGGAATGTTAGTTTCAAAAGACAAGTCAAATATTGATAAAGCAAGATTTTGGGCTACCCAGGCTCGTGAGAATGCAAGACATTATCAACATGAAGAGATTGGATATAACTATAGAATGTCTAACGTAGTAGCAGGAATTGGTCGTGGCCAACTTAAGGTTTTAAATGACCGTATTGCTAAGAAGATTGATATATATAATACATATAAAGAAGGATTTAAAGATATACCTCAAATAGAAATGATGCCAATCAATGATTGGAACGTTCCTAACTGTTGGTTATCTTCATTAACTCTAACTGGAGATGTAACTCCTTTAGACATAATGTTGGAGCTAGAAAAACATAATGCAGAATCTAGACCACTTTGGAAACCAATGCACTTACAACCAGTATTCTCAGAATATGATTTTATTGGTGAAGGTGTATCTGAAGATTTATTTAATCGCGGGTTATGTTTACCAAGTGATACAAAAATGACAAAAGAACAACAAGAGTTAGTTATTGAAGTTATAAAAGGATTATTTTAATGAAGGAGTCTATATATAGTAAATATATAAAAAGACTAATAGACATAGTATTGTCAGGAATCTCGTTAATTTTATTATCTCCTGTTCTCTTGATAGTTTTCATACTTGTAAAAGTTAAACTAGGATCACCAGTATTATTTAAACAAGAACGTCCTGGAAAAGATGAGAAAGTATTTACAATGAGTAAGTTTAGAACAATGACTGACGAGAAAGACGAAAATGGAGTCTTATTATCTGATGAGATAAGGTTGACTAAGTTTGGAAAAATATTACGTTCAACATCTTTAGATGAACTTCCAAGTTTAATCAACATATTAAAAGGAGATATGTCAATAGTTGGTCCAAGACCATTACTTGTATCATACTTACCTCTTTATAATGAAAAGCAAAAAAGAAGACATGAAGTTAGACCAGGCCTTACAGGATTAGCACAAATAAATGGTAGAAACACATTAAATTGGGAAGATAGATTTAATCTGGATATCTACTATGTTGATAATATAACATTTATAAATGATTCCAAAATCTTATTAAAAACATTTAAAAAAGTTTTAATTAGAGATGGTGTTACTTCAGAAAACTCTAATACAATGGAACCATTCGTTGGAAGTAAATTACAATGAGAAAAACATTAATAATAATAGGTGCAGGTGGACACGGAAAGGTATGTCTTGATGTAGCTAAATCTATGAAAAAATGGAGGGAAATTTATTTAGTTGATGACAATAATGTAGGAGAAGTTATTAATGAGCATATGATTATTACCAATTTGAGTGGAGTGGTAAATTATAAAGATGAAGCTGATGTGTTCGTCGCAATTGGTAATAACGAATTACGAAAATCAATACTAGAAGAGCTAATTAATAGAGGATATCGTATTGCGAACCTTATCCATCCTAGTGTAATAATGGGTTCATCAATAATAATTGGAGTTGGAACTGTTTTAATGCCTGGTGTAATTATAAACGCTTCAACTAATATTGGTAAGGGAACTATTATTAATACCGGTGTTAATGTAGATCATGACTGTACTGTTAATAATTATGTACATTTATCTCCAGGAACAACTATATGCGGATCAGTTATAGTGAATGATAATTGTTGGATTGGTAGCTCAGTTACTGTTATTAATAATGTAAACATAACCTCTAAATGTGTAATAGGTGCAGGAAGTTTGATTTTGAGTGATATAAATGTTTCTGGAACATATGTAGGTAATCCTTTAAGGAGAATTAAATGAAAATAATGCAAGTAATTAA
>CAYOAJ010000253.1:0-2593 GCA_964401895.1 uncultured Herbinix sp. | reverse complement strand
CCAGAACTAGTTTGTGCCTGGAAGTTGAATGCTAATGATGGTTCTAGCGTTAGTTTAATAGAGCCAGAAGAAGATTCAAGAATGATATCTCCTTGTGGATTAACAAGTGAAAGCTTGATACTGCCTGATGATGCGCTAACGTGACCTCCACCTGAAATGTTATCTACCTTTACAGAGCCAGAAGAGGAGCTCAACTTATAGTTTTCAACATTTAGAGCACTTATTATAATGCTACCTGAGCTGGAAGTTGCACTTGAATCTTTAGCAACAATGTTTTCATATGATATGATAGAGCCGGATGTAGAATTGAGCTTGATATTTCCATCACATGTAGCTCCCATTGCTAGCTTAATACTTCCAGATGTTGAATTAATATTTAGATTATTAATATTCAACTTATTACATACTTTTATAGATCCCGATGTAGAATTGATATTCATATTATTTAGAGTGAATTCATCTCTGACTTTTATACTAGCAGACACAGTAGAAAGGTCTAAATTTCCGGAAAAAGATTCAGGGATTTCTATAATAAGTCTCTTATCTTCTGAATTATTATTTGTTCTGAAATTAAAGTTAAAAGGGAAATTGAAAATGTTATTCCTATATGTCTGACTATTAACAATATTACGTATATTGATAGTTCCATTTGAAACTTCTACTGAAAACAAATCTTCAATTTTAGTGTCACTAGGTCCTAATTGTCTTACTTTAAGGGCGTTTCCACTTGTTTTATATAGGTCTATTGTGTATATTGAACCTTCTATTACAATGTTTTTAACTAGCCCAAGGGAGATTTCTTCCTCTTTAAGTAAGCCATCTGATCGTAAAGATGAAGGACTAGAAACTTTTGAAGAATAGCCCATCTCTTTTAATAGGCCATCTATATCACCGATTCCTGCAACTACAAGTTCAAAAGCCTCATCTTCACTTTTACCAGACTCAATTAAGTCCTTATATTTTTCATTTAAGTTAACTTCTAATTCTTCTTTAATATCTAAAACTTGACTATCATTTGCAGTGTTAGCAAAAAGTTTTTCTAAATATGATTTAATTCTCTTATTCATTCCCCATACCTCCAGATTTGATTAAAATATCAATTAATTTTTTTGTGTTTTCCCATTCCTGGTAACTTTTTCTGAAAAATGTTTTTCCTTCTTCAGTTATCTTATAATACTTTCGTCTTGCTCCTGTAGTTTCGTCACCCCAATAGGAGTTGATGTATCCCTTTTTCTCTAGTCTTCGGAAGGCCCCATAAAGTGTTGCGTCTTTTAGTTCGTATTGTCCTTCGCTAGCTTCTTTAATCGCCTTGTTGATTTCATATCCATAGCTATCTTTATTATAGAGATGAGACATTATGATTGTATCTGTGTGGCCACGAAGTATATCAGATGAAATGGACATTTTAAACCTCCTTTACTTAGATATCTTTATTTTATAATAATATTATATACCTCGCCTGTCAAGGTATATAATTATAAAATGGTAGTAATATTTTTCTTGTTGAGCTTTGAACTTTTGGAGTATAATAAATATATTAAACTTTTGACATAAAAGAAGATTTAAAAAAAACGAGGTGTACTAAATGAAGCTAGACAAGTTATGTGAAATAATTGGATTACAAGCTGACATAAAGAAGCAAGTCATTACATTTGATAGGGTTTTAGACAATTCTAAAGTCAAGCTAATTAGTTATAGACTTATGAATATAGATGAGAGGGAGGAGGCCAGAACTGACTTAAAGAATATCCTAGGTGAGGATCCAAAAGGAATAAAGATGCTGACTATTATGCTTAATTGTGGGGTCCAGGCATATTCTAAATATAAAGAATTAGAAATTACTGATAAGATCTATACTGATACTATGAAATGTTTTACTAGATTTATTAATGAGCATAAAGAAATTCATGGATACTATGGCTTTGACATGGACTGGTGGGCAGTAAGGCATATTTCCTTGCAGCTTTTTAGGATTGGAGATCTTGAGTTTGAGCTTGCTCAAGAAGATAATAAAAAGAAGATAGATTTACATATTCCATCAGATGCTATTTTCACTAACCAAGCGTGTGATAAATCCCTCGATGTGGCTAAAGGGTTTATTGAGAGCACATTTCCTGATTATTCAGAATGTGAATATACTTGTTATAGTTGGTTACTTAGTCCTGTATTAAAAGACTTGTTACCAAATAATTCAAATATTATTATGGCTGCTCTTCAAGCAAGCGATGTTTTAATGGATGAAATCAATGTCAAAGTTGTGCCAACAAAAACAATTCCGCAAGGCGTTGTTGCCTCAACTAGCTTTAATCCAGATGCAAGCGTTGATGAAAACTTTGAAGCGATGAAAGAATCTTATGCCGCATTAAAATCTGGCTCAATTACATACGCTATTAAAGATACATCAATTGACGGTATTGAAGTAATTAAAGATTATTTCATGGGCTTATTTGACAAACATATTGTCGTTTGTGAAAAAAAGAAAATTAACGCCTTATATAAACTCGTCGATAAAATGGTTGATGAAAATTCATATTTAGTCACTATATTTGTCGGTGAAGATGTTAAAGATGAAGAAATGGAAGTCATTCAATCT
>CAYOAJ010000252.1:0-2596 GCA_964401895.1 uncultured Herbinix sp. | reverse complement strand
ACGGATTAATCGGAGAAAAATTAGGACATAGTTACTCAAAGATAATACATGAGAAGCTGGCAGATTATAAATATGATTTGATTCCACTAAAAAGAGACCAGTTAGATAACTTTATGGTCAAGAAGGGTTTTACTGCTATAAATGTAACAATTCCTTATAAAGAAGATGTAATTCCTTATCTTGATGAACTTGATCCTTTAGCTAAAGAAATTGGAGCAGTTAATACAATTGTTAATAATGATGGCTACTTAAAAGGTTATAATACAGACTTTTATGGATTGAAATATTTAATAGAAAATAATGATATTGAGATAAAGGGGAAGAAGTGCTTGATTCTTGGTAGTGGAGGTACATCAAAGACAGCTAGGGCAGTCTTAAAAGACCTAGGAGCTGCTAATATTATTACAGTTAGTAGAAGAAAGTCAGAAGATACAATAACTTATGAAGAAGTTTATGAAAATCATACAGATGGAGAGATTATCCTTAATACAACACCTGTTGGAATGTATCCTAAGATAGACGCATCACCTCTAGAACTTAGGAGATTTACGAAATGTACTGGGGTGGTTGACGTGATATTTAACCCTTTAAGGACAGAATTAGTAAAAGAGGGACTGGAACTAGGCATTAGGTCAGTAACAGGGCTAGAGATGCTTGTTGCACAGGCTAAAAGGGCTGTGGAATATTTTCTTAATGTGAGCATTCCAGATAGTAGGATTCAGGAAGTGTATGGGGAAGTGCTTGAGATGATAAACCATTAGATTGATGGGATTGAGACATTATATCAAGTAGAACTATATTTGTCTATTTAAGATGCTTCACCACTAATATACTTCTCTACTTTTTTCAGGATCTTAATATTTTGACTTATATAAATTTTATTATCAGTAGTTACTAACTTTAACTAGCTCTTTGGTTGACAATATCATTAATTAATTCTAATTCCATTTCTCTACATCCCTGATATAAATAACCTTTGCTATTTCTTTTCACCTCATTATATAATTGTTTAGCTACTTCATACTCTCCTACTTTTGTATTAAAAGCTATTAATCCCCTATATAAACTCATACTTTTTTTATAATGACTTTTGTATTTATGAACATGTTTATATAACCTATCAGCTTTTCTACTCTTATCTCTAAGGCTGTATATATATAATAATTCAATATCAATATCAGCCTGTAAAGAGACAGGGTATAAATTATAGTTAAGACTCAAATTATACATTAATTCGTATGCTCTATCAAATAACTTATTATCTAAATAGTATAAGTATAATACATACTGTGTATAAAACATTATTCCAGTGTTGTTATTTTCTTTAGAAGTTTTTACATATATTTCGTTATAATCAATATCTCGCAATCTTTTACCATTCATTAATTTCTTATTCATATTTAGTTGATATAAAAAGGCTTCATTGTTAACTTCATCCTTCTTTATAAGCAAATAATTCATTGCGTCATTTGCTATTTCTTTCATAGTTGTAGGCAACATATTATATATTATCTGTATAATACCTTGAATTAATATACCTAATAAAATAATTAAAGAAAACAAACTTCTCCTTTTTAGAATAATCAATAAAACATCAAAAAATATTATTAAAACTGTCATGATATAACCACCTGATAAATATAATTTACCATTTGAACTTGAGCTTTTAGGCGTCATTAAACACTGACCAACAGTCCTGTTTTTATTTTTACAAACTGTCCATCTTTCTCCATTATTGTAAAAGGTAAAAAAATATATAGAAAGATAATATAGATCAAATCCACCAATTTTACCAGCAATACAATGTCCTAATTCATGAATAAGAATATGTAATATCTTAGAAATATACCACCAGACTACTACAAACAAAAGATATGTTATCATTTCTGTTTTTGCCAACCCAGTTTCTTGAAAAATGTAAATAATGCAAACTAAAAAATACACAAATGTTAATATTAAATCTACAACTTCTTTAATTTTTTCCATGTATAAGCTCCATCTCATTAATCTATAAATGTACATAGCTTTACACAGTCTGATTTCTTAAAAATAACAATTGTCAAAACTGTACTTATTATAATATTAGTAAAGCATATAGCTACATTTATTAAAGAAACATCAACATTTTTAACAACATCAACCAATAGCTGTCCACAGTAATAAGTTGGCAACACTCTTAAAAATTTATCGAAATCATTATTTCCTAATGAATTTAAAAATATAATTGGAATTGTAAAAATTAATGAAATAATAGATATAATTCCATCATTAGAAAATAACATACTTATAAAATATCCAAGTGATGACATTGTAATTACAATTAAATAAAAAATAAGAATATTTTTAAATGAATAATTAATATCTAATAATTCCAGTTTGTATAATGCAAAAAAGTATAATATCCAAGATAGTGTAAACTGAATAATAACTGCTGACATCTTTGATATATACAATTTGATTCCTTTAACCGGAGCTTTGTATAATAGAAACATAGTTTTACTTTTTTTCTCTTGGGTGATTTGGTATATGGCCTGATTTAAAGGAGTGAATAAAAATATCCACATAGCTCCCACCATTATTAAACTATAACTTTTTT
>CAYOAJ010000251.1:0-2606 GCA_964401895.1 uncultured Herbinix sp. | reverse complement strand
GGACCTGACCCCCTGTCCCGAGAAAGATGAAGACTGATGAAGAAAAACACAGAAAAAAGACAGATACAATGTAATCAAAGAGTAATAGAATACGAACTTACAAGAAAGCCAGTTAAAAATATTAATCTTAGAATAAATCTAGATGGCAGAGTTCTTGTATCTGCTAATAACAAGGTAGCAGTAGAATACATAGATGGTCTTATTAGAGAAAAGCAAGATTATATAATTAGAAAATTAGACGAGTTTGAAAGGAAGAGAAGTCAGCAAGAGACTTATAAGCGCCAATATATTAGCGGTGAAATCTACAATATATTAGGAGAAAGCTTTAGCTTAAAGCTTATCCAAGGTCAAGAAGAAAAAGTGACTTTAGAGGGCAATCATATCTATCTCAAAGTAAAAGACAAAAATGACTTCAAAAGAAAAGAAAAGCTAATGGGCAAATGGTTTAAACAACTAGAGATAGAAACATTTGATCAGATATGCAAAGAAATCTATGAAGTTTTCAAAAAGTATGGCCTTGAATATCCAGAAATTAAGATTCGCCATATGACATCTAGATGGGGATCATGCCGTCCCCGTAAAAACAGTATTACATTAAATAGCAGGCTAATAGAGAAGCCAATAAGCTGCATAGAATATGTTGTTTTACATGAATTTGCACATTTTATACACCCGAACCATTCTAAGAAATTTTACGACTTTGTATCTTCTCTAATGCCAGATTGGAAAGAAAGAAAAGAACTACTAAAATAGTTGTGAATAAACCACTATTTCAATTGAAATAAACATAATGTTTTGTTACAATTCACCTATGGTACTATTTTGTTTTATTCAATAATAAACTATAAAAATACTTATGAAAGTAGGTGTAGTATGGCAAGTGAAGCTATTGAACAAGTTAAAAAGGCAGAGGATGAGGCTAAGGAGATAATAGAGCAGGCTAAAGACTATGCTAAAAAAACTGTTCAGGATGCTGAGATTTATGGGAAGGAAATGTATAGGAAGATAATATCTGATGGAAAAAAAGAGGCAGAGAACTTAAAAAAGATAGCTAAAGAGGAGGCACAAGCAAAGACACGACCTATATTGCAAGAAGGGAAGGACCAAGCCGATGCAATTAGAAATGTGGACCATGCCCTAGTAGCAAAAGCAAGTGATATTGTTATTGAGAGGATAGTGAGATAATGTCCGTAGTAAGAATGAATCGATTTAGCTTGTTAGCATTTGAAGAGGATAGGGAAGTACTTCTGCAAAATCTGCAAAAGTTCAAGTATGTTCATTTTCTAAATCTTAAGGATAATGAGAAATATGAAGAATTAGGTTTGGAAGCCGCCAAAATCCCTGAGAATCTAGTTGAAATCGACCGAGAGATCAGCATGATAACATATGGAATAGAGACCTTAGCTCCTTTCGATAAGAGGCCAACAGGTTTAAAGGCCATGAAGGAAGGAAAGGAAAGTTTGGAGTTCTCCCAACTAGAAGAAAGGGCTTTAGGCATAGACTACAAGTTGATATATGAGAAGCTTAAAGAAGTAAATGACCTTCTGGAATCCTTAAAGGGGCAAAAGGAGCAGTATTATACTAATCTTCAGGAAATAGTAGGCTGGGACAACCTGGATTTACCTATAGGCAAGCTGGATTCTATTGAAAAGTGTAAGGTTTTTATGGGCACAATCCCCAAAAGAAAGCAAGTAAGTTTGGAGAGAGCCTTATTAGAAACAGAATATACATATTTAGAAGTTGTTGGTGAATATAAAGCGAATTTTAATGTCTTTATAATTACAATAGATGATGAGGTGGAGCTTTTGGATTCAATATTAAGGGCTAATGAATTTAGCCAAGTTGAACTTAATATAGAAAAATCACCAGCAGAAGAAATAAAGGACATCCAGAGTGAGATTAGGTCAATAGAGAAAAAACAGGAAGATTCCTATAAAGTATTAGAAGAAATGGGAAATGATATTCCAAAGTTAGAGCTAGTCTATGATTATTTACAAAATAAGAGATTGAGGTATTCTTCATTAGAAAACTTTCTTAAAGTGGGAGAAGTGGGAGTAATCCAAGGTTATATACCTAAGGATACAGTGGATGATTTCAACGAACTTGTAGGAGAAAGCTTAAATAATGAATATTATCTAGAGCTTGAAGAAGCAAGAGACGATGATGAAGAGGTGCCAATACTTCTTGAAAACTCGGATCGTATAAAACCATTTGAGAGTTTAACCCATATGTATTCACTTCCAAAATACAATGAGATTGATCCTACACCATTTTTAGCTTTTTTTCATATGCTTTTTATAGGAATGATGATAGCGGATTTTGGTTATGGATTGTTACTTTTTGTTGGGACTTTTATAGGAGTGAAGTTTTTCAATTTATCAGAAGAACAAAAGAATTCTTTAATGTTTTTTTTATATGCAGGTCTAGCCACCATGTTTTGGGGTGTGATTTTTGGGTCATTTTTTGGTGGAATTGTTCCAATGCCATTTCCAGCCCTTTTAGATCCAATGACTCAATATAATACAGTCTTGTTATTATCAATAGCCCTGGGAGTTATACATATATTTTATGCATTGGGAATACAAGGTTATATACATCTTAAGAAC
>CAYOAJ010000250.1:0-2608 GCA_964401895.1 uncultured Herbinix sp. | reverse complement strand
TTCAGTATAAAATTTAACTGACTCACCTAAATTATTAACCCTAAGGGTTGACCAAATAAAACTCATAGAAACCTCCTTGTTATTGAATTGTTTGCAAGTATAGGCTTATTATACTTATAGTTTCCCCCTTTTGTAAAGAACTATTAAAGCATTGTAATTTTCTTGTAATTATATTATAGTTAAAACTAGGTAAATATAATGTAATTATAAAACATAATATTACACTACTAAATGGGTGGGGATGATCTATTTGTTATTGATAAGATTATTGCTATATAGTTTAATAGGATTTTTTATAGCCAGCTGTGTTCATGAACTAGGTCATTTAATTATGTCATTGTTGCACAAATGGGAATTCTCTTTGTTAATAGTCGGTCCTTTATTAGCACAATCATTTGGAATAGGATTAGTATGTATATTGCCCCTTCCCATACGTACTGGTATTTTATTTACAGATGGCTGTCGATTCAGGAGGCTGATGGGTAAGGGAGATAAAAGATTAGAAGAAGAGGCCCTATACAAAATATCAATTCTTGAAACTACTTCAGATGATACAAGTTTATACAATATTCAAAGTATCGTAAAGCCCTTATTAATATCAAAAGATTATTACTATAGATATTACGCAAATTATTATCTATATGCAAAAGCCCAGGAAGAAAATAATGAATGTGAAATGGGTAGATACTTAGATGAAATGAATAATCTCTCTGATAAAGTTCCAAAATATATTAAAAATCAATTTTACTGATAAAATTGACATTTTACAAAAAACAGTTTATTATTAAAGAAGTTGCTAATATAAAAATAAATAAGGGGTTGTATAGACGAAGAACGTATTAGATTTTATAGGTGAAAATAAAGCAGCTAAGCTTGTTTTGTTTTTTCTATTATTAATATTAGCTATTAATGAGTGATATCAGTTAGGGGAAAATATAGGAGAAGTTATTTATCATATAATAAACTAATAAAATTATATAACTTTTATATTGATTTTCCAATAACACGAGCAGGAAGGGGGGGTATAACTTGGGTGCAATTGTACTTGTTATTATACAATTAATACTTTTTATTCCTTTAGTTTTAATAGTCGGTCTATCTATCTATGCATTAATTTTGCTAGTGAAAGCATTAAAGATATACATTGAAAAAAATGAGACAAAATAATTTATACATAAAATAGGCATGTTACCAAGGTAGCATACCTATTTTTGTCGAATGGGACAAGGGACCCGTCCCCATGTACCAGAATAGGGGGGCTTATGCTTATTGCTAAAAACTTATCCAAGAAATACATAAAAAAGAAGAGGGAAATCCAGGTTCTAAAAGATTTCAATTATATCTTTGAGGAGAATAAAATTTATCTATTAAAGGGTAGCTCAGGTTGTGGAAAGAAAAATATTTTTTAAAGAATTTATAGGAAAAAAATCTACAAGGGTACTTCTTATAGTAGCTTTTTTATTTATAAACATTATATTAGCTTTTGCCACTAATAATTTGTTAAGTCAATTTGATGGATCAAAAAAACCAGATGTAGTAATTTATGGTAAGGCAAACCATGAGTTGGTCTATACGGATATAGCTGATGAAATAGATTATTTTATAGAAAATGATAGGAATAATGATTTTGAAATTATTCCATGTAAAGCTGTTCAATGTTTGGAAGTTGCTCAGAGTCCTATGAAAAAGGCTAATATTTATAGTAGTTATAGATTTTGCTGCTATAGGGATTACAAGCGCTCTTTTCACATTATTAAACAAATCTATAGATGTATTTTATGGATTTAAAGTAAATACCTATTCCTTAACAAAGGATGTACTTTTGGTAAATATAGTTTTTAATGTTTTATTGTATATTATAATTTTTGCTAGCATTAAGATAAGGACAATAAAATCAACAGCCAAAGAAAGTATGCTAAGGGGGTAGGATATGAAAGAAAGAAATAGAAAGATATTAGTTGTTTTATTTTGCATTTCCTTTATTCTGGCCATGAAATTATCTGTAGATTCATTGATAGAGTCTTATAATACATTGGCGGCCTTTGATTACAATAATATTTTGTTTCATGATAATATTTCCTTTGCAAGTTATCAAACTTATAAAGTTGAAAACTTCACATTAGATCAAGAGGAAACCGTAAAATTTGAATTTGCAATTGATGTAGGAGTAGGAAAAGTTTTAGTGAGAGTCTATGATGACAATGATAATGAAATTGTTAAAGTAGAGAAGCTTAACTATGAAGAAGAATTTACCAGAGTATTACCTGAAGGAAACTACACATATGAATTAGAGCTACTAGGTGTGAGAAATGGAAGTGTAAAGGCCAAAGCATTTATTGAATAAAATAATAAATAATTATCCTCCGGGACACACTATATATGGAATTATATAGTTTTAAACAAGGAGGTTATAATGACCAAATACAAGAAACTATTTGAAAGAACATATATAGGGAATATGGGCCTTAAGAACCGTTTTATGCTAGCCTCAATGGGAACGGGTCTGGCCAATCCTGATGGAAGTCTTTCAAAAAGGCAAATGGATTATTATGAGGAGATGGCTCGTGGAGGAGCAGGTTTAATTATGCTTGAGGGTCAAGCAATTACA
>CAYOAJ010000249.1:0-2621 GCA_964401895.1 uncultured Herbinix sp. | reverse complement strand
TATTGGTTCCATTATTATGGCACAAGTCTTATCATTTACTTTAGATTTTACACTTTCAATATTGTTAAAGTCAGCAAAAACCACTCCACCAATTAAAGGCTCAAATGCCTCCCTATAACTACTGGTTCCTGTAACAGATAAGGCTCCCATTGTTCTCCCATGAAAAGCATCTTCCATAGAAATGATTTCACTATCAACACTACCATGCTTCTTATAGTAATATTTACGTGCTAATTTAATAGCCCCTTCAACAGCCTCCGCTCCACTGTTAGTGAAAAAAACTTTATCCATTCCTGATACTTCTGTAAATTTATTAGCCGCCAAGGTTAAGGGTTTGGTGTAATAATAATTTGAAGTATGAATTATTTTATCAACTTGCTCTTTCAGACTCTTATTATATTCTTCATTGTTATAACCTAGTGCAAAGACCCCTATACCTGATGCAAAATCTAGATACTTCTTTCCTTCAACATCATATAAATATACTCCCTGACCACTATCTAAGACAATAGGATAACGATTATAAGTAGGCATTAGAACCTTATCCGCTTCTTCAATAAACTTTTTTGTTGTTTTGTCTGTTGCCATGAAAATTTCTCCTTTCCAAAAACCATCTGCTAGATACTATTACAATATATAATCATCCTTTGTAATTGCTGTTCCTATTCCTCTATCAGTAAAGAACTCAAGTAATAGACAGTGTTCTATTCTACCATCTAGTATATGGACTCTAGAAACCCCATTATTTACAGCATCAATACAGTTGTTAAGTTTAGGTATCATACCTCCACCAACATAACCACTTTCTATAAGCTCATGGGCTTTCTTAAGGGGTAAAACAGATATTAAACTTGTTGGATCCTCTGGATTTGAATAAACACCTTCTGTATCTGTTAGAAAAACTAATTTTTCAGCATCAACTGCCTTAGCAACAGCACATGCTACATCATCGGCATTTATATTGTAATTATCAAAATTATCATCTAGTCCTATCGGAGAGATAATGGGTATAAAATCATTTTCTATTAAAGTATCAATTAGGTCTACATTTATTTCTTTAATGTCTCCTACAAATCCAATATCTTGCCCCTTGACTTTTTTTCTATCTACCTTGACTGTTCCTCCGTCTTTACCACTGATGCCAACACTTTTTACCCCCTGTTTTTCAACAAGTTGAACCAGGTCCTTATTAACCTTGCCTAGTACCATTTCAGCAACTTCCATGGTCTTTTCATCTGTCACTCGTAATCCTTCTACAAACTCTGATTTGTGACCTACTATTTCAAGCCATTTACTTATTTCACTACCACCACCATGAACAATAATAGGTTGCATACCGACAAGTTTAAGTAAGGCAACATCCTTAATTACCTTCTCCTTTAAACCCTCTTCCTTCATTGCACTTCCCCCGTATTTAACAACCACTTTCTTCTGGTTGAACTTCTGAATATAGGGAAGGGCCTCAATTAATACTTCTGCTTTTGATATAATTTGTTCCATATGACTCAATATAATAACTTCCTTTCCTTAGCTTCGATAATCTGCATTTATTTTTACATAATCATAAGACAAGTCACAACCCCATGCAGTTGCTTTTCCTTCTCCCTCATTTAAATCTATTGTAATTTTCACTTCACTGGCAGAAAGTATTTTAGTTGCCTCTTCCTCTGAATAGTCTCTTGCTAATCCCTTCTCGGCTATTTGCAACTTACCAAATTCACTCTCCATATAAAGGTCAACCATATCTGGGTTAAAATCCCCCCCTGAATAACCCATAGCACATAGAATTCTTCCCCAGTTTGCATCATTACCAAACATTGCAGTTTTTACTAGATTAGATGAAATTATAGATTTACTAATTTTTATAGCAACTTCCTCATTAGTAGCACCTTCTACTGTAGCTTCTATAAGTTTACTTGCCCCTTCTCCATCTGATGCTATCAATCTTGACAGTTTTCTTGTAACAATATTTAAGGCTTTACAGAAGTTATAATAGTCCTCATTCTTTGAGGTGATTTCTGCATTTTCAGCAACTCCATTGGCTAAAAGAAAGACTGAATCATTAGTAGAAGTATCCCGGTCAATACTAATCATGTTAAATGTCCTCTTAACATCATCACTAAGTGCTTCTTGCAATAATTCTTTACTTATTGATACATCAGTGGTTATTACTCCTAGTAATGTTGCCATATTGGGGTGTATCATACCGGAACCTTTACTCATTCCCCCAATAACAACTTCCTTGTCTCCTATCATAAAGCTGACTGCACATTCTTTAGTAAATGTATCAGTGGTTCTAATTGCATCTGCAGCCATCAAACCAGACTTAATGTCTGAGGCAAGATTATCTTTAAGTTCTTTAATTCCTTCTATAATCTTATCAATAGGTAGCTCTTGACCAATAACTCCTGTTGAAGCAGTGTATACACTTGAAACTGGAATCTCTAACTCAGTAGCCACTGTCTCTGCCATAATCCTATTATTATCTTCCCCTTCTTGTCCAGTTGCAGCATTAGCAATACCACTATTAATAACCACAGCATGAACTAGATCACTATCTTTAGTTACTTTTATTCCCCAGTTTACAGGGGCTGCCTTAACAATGTTCTGCGTAAATACAC
>CAYOAJ010000248.1:0-2650 GCA_964401895.1 uncultured Herbinix sp. | reverse complement strand
TTCAACGAGAGGGAAATAATTCTCAGCAATTATTTCTCTACTCTATTCTTTATTTTAATTAAAGTTTTTGTCCGCAGTTGGAGCAAAAGTTTGTCTCTCCTGCTTTTTGTCCACAGTTAGGGCAAAAGTTAGCCTTACCATTGGAACCTTGATTATTTGAAGAAGGCTTGCTTGTGGATTCTTTCATGTTTTCCATCATTTGATTTGCAACATTCATACCCATCATCATTCCTGTCATATCTGATGCAGTTCCGCCACCTTTTACCTTGCCGGATGCAATACCGTCTGTCATAGATACTTGTTGGTAGCGGCCTAAATCTCCAACCATGGAGTGAGAAGCAGTTTTATTAATCATGTTTTGAATTTCTTTAGGGTAGTTAAAGCTTATTATGTTGAAGCCAGTTACATTTATACCAGAATCAAAAAGCTGCATATCTAGATCGGTTTGAATTCCTTTAGAGATTTCAAAAGAGTTTGCCTGTAGATTAAACATGTCTTTGCCTTCTTTAGTAATCCATTTCATTAATAATTGATCTAGAACGGAAGTTATTCTAAGACGCACATCTTCAACCATGTAAGAGTTTCTTACACCAGCTATTTTATCAATAAGTTTTATATAATCCCCAACCTTAAAAGTGAAGGTTCCATTAGCCCGAATTGGGATTCCCCCAGGAAGCTGAGGGGAAGGGATGTTTATTGGATTTTGAGTCCCCCATTTTACAATAAAATCTTTTGTGTTAATAAAAAGTACTTCTGCCCGTAGACCACTTTTAAAACCAAATTTAAATCCTTTAAGGGTAGATAGGAATGGAATAATCTGAGATTCTATATCATAGTCACCTTCGTCTTCAAATATCCCTTCAATTTTGCCATTATATAAAAATATAGCATCCTGTCCAGGTCGAATAATTAGGCGACTACCCTTCTTTATCTCCTTGTTACTCCATTTGTAAAAAATCATATCATCACGGAATTCTTCCCATTCTATAATGTCCGAAAATTGTTTTCTGAATATTCCCATAATAAGCCTCCTTGTTATTATTTATATAATAGCTATAGTTTTCTTCCGCCTGAACTGTGGGATCTGCCGCCTCTTGAAGTTCCTCCGCGGTATCCTCCAGAACTAAAGCCGCCTCTACTCCTGCCACCTCTACTAGATGATGAAGTATTTTGCTTTGGTTTCCTAACTCTTGTAGTCCTAGTTCTCAAGTAAGTATCCCTCTTGCCTATTAATCCAGGTCTGCTTTGGTCCAGATAATCTTGGCCTTTCACAGTCATTTTACCTCCGGAATTATAGGCCATTATTAGGACAGCAACAAAGCCAATTCCTAGAGAAATAGCAAGCTGAACCCATATATTATGAAAGGGTTTCTCAGTAACTTGATCATAGTCATAATAACTATCATCAGGTAAAGAGTCATAATTGTAATCATAGTTATGATCGTAATTAAGTTCTGAATCGTCAAGCATATAAGATGATGACATTTCAATATAAGTCTTAAAGGCATCGTAGTAATAGCCTGCCTTTAGGTCGTCTACCATATAATCGAATATTTTGTCAATTCTCTTAGAGTGAATATAAGTTTCTGCCAAGCCGTACCCCTCTATAAATATTTCATTTCTATTTAGATCATAGAGAAAATACACACTATCACTTGGAGGGAATTGCATATCGAATTCTTCAATATATTCTTCTGGATATGTAGAAGATGAATCATTATGAGTTAGTATATAGATGTTTATACCTACTTCATCACCATAGTCAATACACATCTGGTTTAAATCTTCCCACTCATCTGTGGATAAAAGGCTAGCATCATCGTAGACCTGTGTATAACTATCTGTTTCAGTAGCAGCAACTGCCCTAGGAGTTGAAAAAATCAATATTGAAAAAATTATAAGGTAAATTATCTTATATATTATACTATATAATTTCTTATCCATCAAAAACCACCTCCAGTAAAGAAGCTGATTAACTGAAGAATAACAAATGAAGCTGTTGAAATACCAGCGAACCAAGCAAGAATTTTCCCTTTACTTAGGGGGGGGCTACCAACTACTTTGCCGGTTTGGCCGTTCATTGCAAAAGTGTGATCTTCCTTCTTATAATCATAAGAAATCATCCATACAGGTAATAGGGTATAATAAGATTGTTTTTGCCTAACATTTATTTCTTTACGATTATACTTTACTGATGTATATCCGGTTATAGTTGAAGTTATATAAGAGTTCACATAGGAGTTAACTCGGTTTTTAACTCTTGGTAGAAGCTCATTATCATCGTAATCATATTTTTCAGCTATGTAACCTGCTAGATAAGGCATACTAAAACTCTTCAAATTATCATATCTATATGGTTCTAATTTGTCCATTGTCTTATCATCCATTTTTTTAGATGCATCACAGGGAACATTAAGATAGTTAAGGTCAACCTTACGGAAGACATTATAATATTTTGTTTTTGTGTAAATCCAGTCCCCTCTAGTGTAGGTGGAAACTCTGGTACAAGTTGCATTGATTTCCCCTCGCCCATTTAAATCATAAAGCCAAAAGGGAACATAAAGTCCTTGAATGTTTTTTATTCTATCTGCAGTCATGAAATCACCTGGTGTTAGAAGACCTCTTTTACACCATTTACGAAATGCATCTT
>CAYOAJ010000247.1:0-2673 GCA_964401895.1 uncultured Herbinix sp. | reverse complement strand
ATGTCTAGAATTACAGGGTATGCATATTAATGAAGATCACTTTATTCCTGAGATAATTGATCCAGATACAGGTGAAGTATTACCAGCAGGTGAGAAGGGTGAACTTGTTGTAAGTTGTATAACTAAAGAAGCTCTTCCCCTAATTAGATATAGGACAGGGGATGTTTCAAGGTTAATGTATGAGCCTTGCCCATGTGGTAGGACCACTGTTCGTATGGAGAATATATCTGGGCGCTCTGATGATATGCTGATAATTAGAGGGGTAAATGTATTCCCATCTCAGATTGAAGAAGTTCTTCTGAAAGTAGAAGAAATAGGCCCTCACTATGAGATAATCGTAAGTAGAGAGGGGCATTTAGATGAAATGGAGATAAAAGTAGAACTGGCAGATCCATCCTTACTTGACTCTTATGCAAAACTCAAAGAACTTGAAGAAGGTATAAGAAGAAAAATCAGATCTATTTTAGGAGTTGCTTGTAAAGTAAAATTAATGCCTCCTAAGAGTTTGAAAAGGTTTGAAGGAAAAGCAAGAAGGGTTACAGATTTAAGAAAATAGACAAAAGTATTAGCCAAGAAAGGGGTAAGCTTGTGATAGAGAAGAAAGTTATGCTTGGTAATGAAGCATTTGCCAGAGGAGCATATGAAGCAGGATGTAAGGTGTCATCTGCATATCCAGGAACACCAAGTACAGAGATAAGTGAAAATATTATTAAATACAAGGAGATTTATTCTGAATGGGCGCCTAATGAGAAAGTTGCTTTAGAAGTAGCTATAGGAGCATCTATGAGTGGAGTAAGATCTCTTGCATCTATGAAACATGTTGGATTAAACGTTGCATCAGATCCTTTATTTACTGCATCCTATATAGGAGTAAATGGTGGACTTGTTATTATCGTTGCTGATGATCCAGGCTTATATAGTTCACAAAATGAGCAGGACACAAGAGCAGTGGCAAGGGCAGCAAAGATACCAGTTTTAGAGCCATCTGATAGTCAAGAAGCTAAGGACTATGTTAAGTTTGCTTATGACCTAAGTGAGAAATATGACACACCGGTTATTATAAAAAGTACCACAAGGCTATCACATTCTCAAAGTCTTGTTGAATTAGGTGAAAGATTAGATATTGAAGACAAGCCATATGTAAGAAATCCAGCTAAAAATGTTATGGTACCAGGCAATGCTAAGGGACGTCATGTATTTGTTGAGAAAAGAGAGAATGCTTTAATAGAAGATGGCTGTGATTTCCCAATTAATAAGATTGAATATAAGGATAAAAAGATAGGTGTTATTAGCTCAGGAATTCCATATCAGTATGTAAAAGAAGCTTTACCTGAAGCCTCCGTACTTAAACTAGGTATAGTTAATCCATTACCTAGAAAATTAATTGAGGAATTTGCGGCTAATGTAGAAACTTTATATGTTGTAGAAGAACTAGACCCAATTATAGAAGAGCAGGTTAAATCTTGGGGTATTGAAGTTATTGGTAAAGAGATATTTACCGTTCAAGGGGAATATAGTGCTAATCTTTTAAAGAAGGCAATAAAGAAAGAAGAGGTTGACATAGAAGAGGCCAATGAAGTTCCAGGCCGTCCACCAATACTTTGTCCAGGATGTCCACACCGTAGTGTATTTTCTGTATTAAATAAGCTAAAAATACATGCAGCTGGTGATATTGGATGTTATACATTAGGAGCAGCTGCACCTCTTAGTGTTGTAGATACAACTATTTGTATGGGTGCTAGTATTTCAAGTTTACATGGAATGGAGAAAGCTAAAGGTAAGGAATATATTAAGGATTGGGTAGCTGTAATAGGAGATTCAACTTTCCTACATACAGGAGTCAATTCCCTTATGAATATGGTTTATAATAAGGGAACAGGAACTGTAATGATTCTAGACAATTCAACCACAGGAATGACTGGGCATCAAGATCATGCTGCTACAGGTAAGACCCTGCAGGGAGAAGATACTTATTCAATAAATCTAGTAGAGTTATGTAAGGCAGTTGGAGTAAAACATGTCCATGTAATAGATGCATTTGATACTAAGAAATTAGAGAAGACAGTTAAGGAAGCAAATGCTTTAGATGAGGTTGTGGTTATTATTGCCCAAGCTCCTTGTGCATTACTAAAGACAGCTCCAGTAAATGATCCTTACAAGATAGATAAAGAGGTTTGTACAAGATGTGGACTATGTATGAAACCTGGATGTCCTGCTATTACTAAAAAAGACAATGGAGATATTGTTATCAATGAGATAATGTGTAATGGTTGTGGGCTTTGCGTAGATTTTTGTAGGTTTGGTGCAATTAGCCAGTAGTTTTATTGGCTAATTCACACTCTAGAAGGAAGGCATGGTTATAATAATGGAAACTAAGAATATAATGATTGTTGGTGTAGGTGGTCAAGGTACATTACTTACCAGTAGAATTTTAGGCGGTTTAGCAAGACATGTAGGTTATGATGTTAAACTTTCTGAGGTTCATGGTATGGCACAAAGGGGCGGTAGTGTAGTAACCTTTGTTAGATACGGAGAAAAGGTTAATGAGCCAATTGTTGAAGAAGGGCAGGCAGATGTAATTATAGCATTTGAAAAATTAGAGGCTATGAGATATGCTCATTATCTAAAAAAAGATGGAGCAATAGTTGTAAATAATCAAAGAATTGACCCAAT
>CAYOAJ010000246.1:0-2681 GCA_964401895.1 uncultured Herbinix sp. | reverse complement strand
CCGATTATTGTTATTGTTGCTATTGTCGTGATTGTAGGTGCTATAGTTGCAATTCTTATTATTAAGAAACGTGATGATGCAAAAACCACTGATTAAAATGACGCTTATGTATTATAAAGGAAAGTTAATTAGTAATCCTGCCACAAGAGATGTTTTTGATTATTGCCATCAAAAAAGAAAAAGCTAGTCAAAAATCATAGTTTTTACTCGAAAAGTGCAAAAACCTTAGTAATGGACACAAATAAGATTGACTTTGTTTTGGAAGAATAATATAATTAAAATACTATAATAGATATTTGGCAACAAATGAGCAATTTTGTTGACGTTGACATTGTATAAAGTCTTAGGAGGGGAAAATAGTGGATGAAGTAAAAAAAGATAATCAGAGATTTAATTTAGAAAAACATAGTGTTAAAACAAAGCTAGTTGCTTTGTTTGGTGCTTTAGTGTTGGTGATATGTGCAGTAATGGCAGTTATATCATATAACATAGCAGCTAGTGGTATAATTAAGAATGTAGATGAGATGTTACCTACATTGGCGTATGAGTCATCTATAGCTCTAGAGAACTTAATTAATGGTAAGTTCGAAACTTTACATATTACAGCTAACAATATTGATCATACAACCTCAACGGTATTAAAGAAAGAGTACCTTAATGATCAACAAGAAAGAGGTGGATACCTACTTTTGGGTACAGCAGACATAGCAGGAAATATGCTTACTTCCCAAGGGGTATCAATAAATATAAGAGATTATGAGTTTTTTCAGAAGGCATTAAGTGGACAAAATGCAGTTACGGAACCTATGGAAGACATATTTGCAGTATTCAGAACTACTGTTGATGAAGATGGAGAAGAAGTAACCCAGCAAGTAATAACAACAGGAGACGCTTCTGAATTAGTAGTAATTTACGCAGTTCCAATGTATGTGGATGGTAAAATAACTAATGTATTATTGGGAGTTAGATCAAGTTCTGAGTTTTTTGATTTCTTTGATAAGATCGAATTTGGAGAAACAGGTGAAGCCTTTATGATTAATGCTTCAGGTGATATGATTGCTCACTCTAATAAGGATCTGGTTAAGGAAAAGGTGAATTTCATTAATGAAGCAGAAGAGGACTCTTCACTGAAGAAAACCGCTAAGCTAATGACATCAATGATAGCTGGAGAAACAGGCGCAGGGGAATATGTATATGAAGGAGAAGATAAATATGCTGGATTTGCTCCTGTATCCTTAACAGGATGGTCTATTGCAGCAACTGGCGAGAAAGCAGATCTTCTATCCGGATTGTCTCCTTTAAGAACAATGATTGTAATAATAACATTAGTACTACTAGTAGCCGGGGTTGTTGTAGCTTACTTTATAGCAGATACATTAACACAGAAAATCCAGATAATAGTACATAGCTTAGGAGATATAGCTAAGGGTGATTTAACTAAGGATATTCCAAACCAATACTTAGAACAAAAAGATGAAATGGGTACTTTAGCTACTTCTATTCAAAAAACCTTGGTTTCATTTAGAGAAATGTTAGAGCAGATAAGCAATGGATCCTTCAATATAGATAATCAAGCAGAAAATTTATCTGCTATATCACAACAGATAACATCTGCATCTGAGAATGTTTCTATAGCAATTCAGGATGTAGCAAAGGGTGCTGGTTCTCAAGCTCAAAGCTTAAGTGATATGACTGAAACTATGAGTGACTTCTCTAATGAACTTGAAACAATAGTGCATGCTATACAAGATATAGATAATAATGCTGGTGATATTAGCCTTATGTCAACAGAGAGTAATAGAGAGATAAAAATTCTAATGGAATCCTCTAGAGAGATTGGAGAAACATTTACTGAGTTTATAGATAAGATTATTGGCTTCAATCAGAATGTTAAACAAATAGATGAAATTGCAGAAGTTATTAATGAAATTGCAGATGAAACTAACTTGTTGGCATTAAATGCAGCAATTGAAGCGGCTCGTTCAGGTGAAGCTGGTAGAGGCTTCGCAGTTGTAGCTGAGCAAATCAGAAGACTAGCAGAGGAAACTAAGGCATCATCGAATAATATTAATGATATTATTAGTGGGATTTCAGAGGAATCAGAGTCTATGGTTGAGGATACTGAAGGTGTAGATAAGGGATTGAGGGAACAGATAGCAATTCTTAATTCCACAATAGATTTATTTAGACAGATTGAGAAAGCGATTGCAAGTATTGCAAATCAGATTGAATCTGTTAATGCTGCAGCATTTCAGTTAGATGGAAGGAAGAATGGCTTAGTTGAAGGTATCGGTGAAGTTGCATCTATATCAGAAGAAGTTTCTTCATCATCAGAGGAGATTGCAGCGGCTTCCGAAGAAATGAATGCTTCAATGGAAGAAATCTCTGCATCAGCGCAGCTTCTTAAGGAAATGACAGATGAGACTATGAGACAGGTTAATAGGTTTAAACTTTAGGCTTTAGATTAAAAAGTTAATTTAAATAATATAATAAAACCTGATGGATTGTAGAAATGACAATTCATCAGGTTTTATGTGTCTATTGTAAATGCATTGAATAAATGCATTTCAGTATTGCTTTTTTGATGGATATTGGTTATAATGTTATTCGTTCATTGTATTTAATAAATTGCAGTCGTGGCGGAATTGGCATACGCGTTAGACTAAGGATCTAATCCGGTG
>CAYOAJ010000245.1:0-2709 GCA_964401895.1 uncultured Herbinix sp. | reverse complement strand
CCTACGAATTCCATCATATCTAGAATGACTTCCTTTTGGTTCTCATCAATAAAATCTAGATCATATTCCCCTATCTTCTCAACAAATTTATTGTGAGCTATCTTTTGGCTAAACAACTTCTTATAGCCTACCTTGATCATATATGCTTCTTCATTGTGAAAATGAACTGCAGCATATTCTTTAAGTTCATTAATGATTTCTAAAATATAGTCATACTTATCAGGTATAAAGTCATCCATGAGAGTCCTATATATCCTATTAGCAATTTCAAAAAGCTTCTCATGCTCTCTGTCTATTTCCTCAATACCTGTTCTAAATTCTTCTTTAAATTCATACATAATTATCCTCCGCCTAAGTTAGTCACATTGATGCTTATCTAGCTACTGCAATTAAAGTAGATGGTACAGCTTGAGATGGATTCTCACTGATGTCTGTTATCTTATTTTCTTTAATCTCAACTCTTACAGCTGTATTCTGTGCAGGTATACGGTCTAGCTTAATGTATACATTATACCCATCAACTGTTACCACATTTGAATACTTATTATAATTGTTGGAAAACTCAGAAGTTTCTACAACCATACTTCCTTTGATTTCTTCATTAAATGTAAGTCTAATTGTATCCCTTTGATTATCCAAAAATGTTGGCTGTCCTATCATGATAGGCTTTGTATTATCTCTTAATTCCACCATTGATTTAAATTCAACAATTTCAGAATAAGTTCCATCGTATCCCTTTACTTTTGATATTGTTATTGGCCTTTCAAGACTTACGTCTATACTGCCCTCTGCCACAGTTAGAATAACAGTTGAACCATTATTTCTAGTATTTTTTGCTACTGAAGCCGCAATAACATCTACACCTGCTATGGAATAATTGTTAGGATTTGATGCTGAAGCAACATCAAGCATATTGGCAAACTCAAGATAGATTTGATTTGAGTTTTCCTTTGATTGAACAATAGCATAAGGTCCAGGAAGCTCCATTGAAGTACTTGATTCATTGCCAATCATTAACTCTCTAGCTAGACTTACATTACGATAATTATCTACTACCATTCCTTGCTCTAATTCAAATAGATAATTACCTACCAAAGTTATATTCTTAATTAATAATTTAACTTGCTTTTGATCTTGGCTTTCTACCTCTGTATATTCTAACAAGGTTCCAGGACGGATCTCATCTGTACTAGTATATAATTTAGAATTAAATACCCCAGACTTGTTATTCAGTTTTACTTCTTTGTTATATGTTAATGTTAATATATTTGTATCTGGATCAAATACATAGTCTATCAAGAAAGGATTTGATCTGTCATAGGCAAAACTAATCTTATACTCATGCATCTTGTTAGCTGAAGTATCTTCATTTCTTACATTGAAACTATCCCAATGGCCAATAAATACCGTTTGAACTCCAGTAAGTTTTGCATCAGTGTCATTTAATCTATAATGTACTATTTTATTATTGTCTTTGTCTATCTCACCATCCAAAAAGCTACCTTGTCCAACCATGGCCCATCCAGGATAGCTAATTCCACGGTCAAATGTAGTTGTAATACTATCATAAGATGTACGTCTAACATTTATAATTCTTGCTTGAGCCTTTGGAGTGGTATCTGTTTTAATAATTGTTGTTAAAGTGTAGCTGTCTGGTATATTACCTGATAAATCTTCTATTCCTGCAAAGGTAACAAGGAAACTCTTATTATAGTCTGCACTTGCAATCTTAGATAAATTAATGGAGATAGATTTTTTATCTTCACTTTGAACATAATTTAATTTATTCTTTAATATTGTAAGTGTAGATGGGTCTGCTGTTGTAGTCCCTTGACTTAGAAGTAATTTTGCATCAGATACCCTAAAGCTTCTTAAATCAACCGCTTCATTAAAGTGTATTGTTGCAATCATTCCTGTATCATCTAATTCAAAACCTGTAATAGATGGTGGAACATCATCAACATAGCTGATAACCTTGTAATGTTCCTCTAGTGCAATACCATCTTGTGTCTTTATCTTGCTAGATAAGTTAAAACCATAACTTCCATCTAGCTTATTGGATGCAGTAATAGTAAGGGTTTTACCATCAGAAGAAAGGCTTCCTTGTAATGCTCCTGGGTCACTTGCTAGTACTCCTTTAGTTTCCCTACGAAGTAATTCTATATTATTAAGTAATTTCCCTTTAGAGTCCAAAAGTGTATTTACATCTATTGTACTATCAAAAACAACTTTAATCTCTGTTGAACCTACTATATCTACAGACTTTACCCTAGCTGTCTGTCCAACAACTTCAATTATTATGGCATCATTAACTATACTTTCTTTAGCGTATTTGGGGTCAGATTTTTCTGCTGCCGTGGCTACTAGAATAACCTTACCTACCTTTTTCCCAGTTAATATACCATTAGATGTATTCTCAATTTTAATACATTCCGCATCTCCCCCACCAATGGACCAGTAAGTTTTATCTGAAGAGTTAGAAGGGAAGATATCTCTATTAAAATTGTACTTCTCACCTATTTGTAAGATATGAGCCCCATTTACTTCCTTAGCATTATTAATCTTAATGCCAGTTGCTGGTATCTTAACTATTACCTTAGTGGATATAGTTTTTGACTTTCCATTAGGATATGTAATCTTACACTTTATTGTTGTATTACCCTTTCCTACTGTTGTCACTAACCCCCTACTATTCACCTTTGCTACTTT
>CAYOAJ010000244.1:0-2741 GCA_964401895.1 uncultured Herbinix sp. | reverse complement strand
CGTTAATCTTAAAGTAATCTTGTAAATTATATTTTCTAAGGAATGCTAAAACTGTAGCTGTATCAAAGTCATACTGATGCTTTGTAGGCTCTTTTGGCTTAGGCTCAATTAATAATTGTCCTGTAAAACCAATTTCCTTAGCATAATCTACTGCCATCTGAAGTAGTCTTGCATAATTATCAAGCTCTAATCCAGTATCAGTATTCAGTAGTGTCTCATAACCTTCACGTCCACCCCAGAATACATAGTTTTCTCCGCCTAATTCCTTAGTAACTTCCATAGCCTTCTTAATCTGAGAAGCAGCATAAGCAAATACAGTCGCGTTACAAGAAGTTCCTGCACCGTGAACAAATTTGTCATCACTAAATGCATTAGTTGTACCCCATAGACATTTGATACCGGTACGTTCCATCTCGCCCTTGATAACTTCTACTATCTCATCTAAGTTATTGTTACTTTCAGCTAATGTTTTCCCTCTTGGAGCAATATCAACATCATGGAAACAAAAGAAAGGAATCTGCAGTTTCTCCATTAATTCAAATCCTGCATAAACTCTTTCCTTAGCTTGCTTCATTGCGTCATCTGTGTCATCCCAATCACGGTTCATAGTGTCCCCACCGAATTGGTCAGTACCCATATATGTTAGGGTATGCCAGTATGACATTGCAAATCTTAGATGTTCTTCCATAGTCTTTCCATTAATAACTTCTTCTGGGTTATAGTACTTAAAAGACAATGGATTTTTACTCTTAGGTCCTTCATAATTAACCTTACCTGGTTTAAAATACGCCATTATAAATTCCTCCTTTATACTTTTGCAAGTGCATCTTTATAGATACAACTTGTTTCCTCCATTCATACGGAATGGTTAGGTGTAAAATTACATTATACTAAGACTATGCTTAGCATTTTCAAAATCTTCTATACTTCAAAAACTATGAATAACAAATTTATCTATATAAAATGAAATATAAGAAGATTAGGAACTATATTCCTAAACCTATTATAAATGTTTTTTAACAATAATACAATATCTATTTGTAAATTTAATAAACTAATCTTTTATTTCTCCAATAATCTTCTTATATTAAGCATTCCCCAACCTTGTTTTTCCCAGTGTTGCCCTAAATCCACAGCCCTATCCCTCAAACGTAACTTGACCTCTTTATTGGTCATATTAGGATATGCATCTAGCAGCAAAGCAAGTGCTCCAGACACTACGGGAGTAGCCATAGATGTACCACTTTTTATTGTATACATCATTGGACTATCTATACTACTATACTGGTACCTTCCATCTTTTGTTCTTTTGGGATTACGACTCTTATTACATGAAACAATACTAGAACCTGGAGCCACTATATCTGGTTTTTTTATGCAGGAAGTAGTCGGCCCTCTGCCAGAATAATCCTTAATTCTTTTCTTATTAAGTACTTCCACCGACATATTATCATCAGAAGATCCAACAGTAATAACTTTTCTACTATTACCTGGAGTAGAAATTGTCATGGAATTAGGACCATTATTACCTGCTGCAACAACTACTACAATTTCCTTATCCCAGACGGCATTAACCCCTTGAACTAAAAGTGAATCCTCATTTAAACTATTTTTATCCGCTGTACCTACACTTATATTAAGGATTCTAATATTATATTTTTCTCTATTATCAATAATCCATTGGAGGCCAGCAAGAACATCCGATATATTTCCATCTCCCTTATGGTCTAAAACTTTTAATACAATCAGATTACATTCAGGGGCAACACCTATATATTTCCCTTTTGATGAATAGCCATTTCCTCCAATAATTCCTGATACATGGGTCCCATGCCCATTGTCATCATAGGGTTCCCTTTTTCCATGGATAAAATCCTTAAAAGCAACCACCCTATTCCCACCGGCAGTAAAATCTTTATGAAGGCTTATACCTGTATCTACAATAGCAACTCCAACACCCCTGCCTTTAATGTTGCGCCTATGAGCCCATTGACATTCTATTTCATCTTTAACCCTATTCATTTGAGCCGTAATATGAGTATCCAATTCAACACTAATCATTCCGTCAATATTTCTTATATTCTCTAGTTTGTCTTCACTAATTTCAATAACACATGCATTTATCATAGGTAGTTTATACTTTATACGGCCAAGTCCTATACTTTCTATATAGTCCGCCTTTTTTTCACAATCATTGCAATGTACAATGACCTGAATAAATCTTTTTCTTTTCATTTTACAATAGTTCCCACCCTTATAACCAATATTTATTTTATATATCTTATTCTATAAACTCCACTAATATAGCCATATTTCTAACTTTCTTCATAAAAAGAGGAAATCAGTCAAGCTTTCTATCATATGATACAGTGTAATTAATATTAGGAGGAACATTTTATGAGCGATTTAGCAGCAACAGGATGTGGACCAAGATTTTCTGGCGGAAGCGACAACTGTGGATTAATAGTAATTCTTATTCTTCTTCTATCAGTTTGTGGTGGATCAGATGTATTAGGAGGAAAAGACTGCGGAGTTCGTGGTGGAACAGATAATTGTGGAATGATAGTAATTCTTATTCTTCTTCTCTCTGTTTGCGGTGATGGTGGATTCTTCTAAGCTATAGCCCAATTCTTCCAGTAAGAGTTCGCCCATAGTGGGCAAACGTAAAAAAGCTGCTATATAGCAGCTTTTTTATTTTTTTCTTCTATTTTTTCTTCTTATTAATTTCTCATAACACTGAC
>CAYOAJ010000243.1:0-2769 GCA_964401895.1 uncultured Herbinix sp. | reverse complement strand
TTGGTCAACCCTTAGGGTTAATAATTTAGGTGAGTCAGTTAAATTTTATACTGAAGTAATTGGACTTAAGATCCTTGATAGAATGGAAACAGGAAGCGGGGATAATATAGTCTTTCTGGGTGACGATAAAAGGGACACAAAAATTGAACTCATATGTGGTTCAAGTGATATTAGTCACAAGACAAGTGTGGGTGAAGATATTTTTTGGGGCTTTAAGGTCAAGTCTCTGGATGATACCATGACTATGTTAAATGAAATGGGTATTGAATATAAAGGACCTATTCAACCAAACCCAGATATTAAATTCATTTTCTTAAAAGATCCCAATGGAATGAATATTCAATTGGTTGAGAATTAGTAATTAAGGCTGGTTTATTGAGCTGTTCACGACATGCCATCTATGGTCTTATATAGGCATATCCTTCGCTTTGCTTTTCAACAAGCTCTAATACTCCAGCTGGAACTATTCTTATATAGTCTATAATATGGTCTTTTTCTATCTTGTTACCCCTCAATGCATTGTTACAAGCAACAAAGTCTACACCCTTTTCTTTTAGTTCTTTCATTGTATTGATATCCGTATCTAAATCTTGGCTAGTATCATAGTACTTAACTGCCTCTGAATTAGCTACAACTTCAACATCATAGCTTTTACCCTCAAGGGCATCTAATAGATTACTAACATTGGCTAATAGTAATTTCCACTTCTTGTTTTCATCAATATGAAATACCACTTTATATTTTGGCATAACATTATCCTCCTATGTCTTAATCGGTGTCTTTATTAGCAATTGTAGTTATTGCAAAAAACAACTTATCAATTACTACTTTGGCTCCAACAAATATTAAGATAAATTTAAGAACCTTTCTAAATTTTTTGTTCTTTTTTGTTTTTACAACTTCTTTCTCCATAATAATTTCCTCCTTATATTTTTATCTATAGTTGCCACAGTCCTTACATTGGATTGATTGTGTTTTGTTTTCTGCTCCACATTCTGTACATGTCCAGTTGCCATCTGATGATGTGTTTATTTGCATTTTACCTTTATCCTTTTCCCATCTTTCCCGCATTTTCGTGTCAGATAGTTTATTTGTATATGTATTAATATCATCAAGTATTTCTATTATTTCTCCAATGCCGAATATTATTAAGCAAAATATAAATGTAGATGCTAAAACAGTTAAAGGAGACCCAGAATTATAGATGAGCTCACTATCGAAATTTGAAATAATTAGGGTCATAAAAACAAAGATAAAATATATAATAGATGTTGCTTTACAGATTATTGCCACTATGTTTCTCACTGTAGTATCCCCCTTTTAGTAATATAGTTTTTTATCTATACTTGCCACAGCCCTTACATTGGATTAATGATGCTTTGTTTTCTACTTCACACTCTATACATATCCAATTACCTTCTGAGGTCTTTTTAATGGGAGATGTTCTGGATGATGCATATGCTGAGGTTGATTGCCTTTCATCTTTATCCCTATCTCTTATTTCCCGTCTATTTAAATCAAGTAATTCATACGTATTAGTCCTAATATTATCTAGTAGCTCTATTAGCTCACCTAATGCAAATATTAATAAGGAAGATATAAATCCAGACACTAAAAGAGTTATAGATGATCCAGAATTATAGTTCATCCTACTAGAGGCTCCTATAATAATGCTAGTTATAACAGTTATGATAAACATAATAATAGCTGTTGCTTTACAAGTTGTTGCTACTTTGTTTTCCATCGTTGTTTTCCCCCTTTATTTTTTTTAGATAGATGCTTTTTGCTTTATCATTTGTTCAACTTCATCTTTGATTTCTTTATCAGAAATGCCTTTAGCTTTCAGGTCTAATACTAGTTGTAAAGTGTCATGGGCTCCGCGGCTGTAGCTGTCTAATAGGTCTTGTATGTATTCCATGTCTATTTGGTCTTTAGTCATTGGAAATACCTCCTAGTTTTGTATGGTATATTATAAATGTTTGTTGATGGTTAGACCTTCTTTATATCCATTTGGGTATAGATATATTGTTTTCTTTCTATCAAAAATAGGATTACGGTTATGAATTACTCTATGATGATTTGGACACAGGATAAGCAAGTTTTCAGCATCATTATTAAGACTTTCTGAAAAATATTCAATATGATGCGCTTCTGCAACATGTGCGTCATATCTATCACCTATAAAGTCACCACAGATTTGGCATCTATATTCATATAAAAGTTTTAAATTATCTCCTATTTTTCTGTTTAGCTTTCTAATTCTTACAAGCCTTTCATCTGTTACAATAGTAGATTTTATATCAACCTCTTCAAAATTTAAGATGTCTTCAGCTAATCTCATATCTTCTCTAGCTAACATGTTGTTGTATAAATAAATCTCATCAGCATATATTGGTTCTATTATAAAGGTGTCTTCATATTCTGTAGTATACATAGCGAGATATTCCTTTGATTCCTCAGGCAACCTAATATAAGATCGGTCACTGTTTGATCTGTTTTCTCTTTTGGTTTTTATGTAATTATAACTACTTGAAAATATATTTTGAAATGCTTTTGCTAGATCACCGTTTCTACTATATCTTATTTGAAAGGTGTCATTTTTTCTATTAAACTTGAAATCATAGTTTACATTTACAACTTTTGCTTTATAATTTCTTCCATTAAGAATAAAAGTAATGCTCTTAGACTCACCTCTTTTAAGAAACCTACCCATGTTTTGGGCAAATACAACTTGATTGGCTAGAGGTAGTGTTAACCCATCATGTAAAA
>CAYOAJ010000242.1:0-2800 GCA_964401895.1 uncultured Herbinix sp. | reverse complement strand
AATAGCAATCCTTGCCTGCTTTGCTAAAGGTAAGACTCTTATAAGAGATGCAGCTGAATTAAAGGTAAAGGAATCAAACCGCATAGATCTTATGGTTGATAACCTATCCCGTATGGGTGCTGATATAGAAGCCACAGAAGATGGCATGATTATACATGGAGGTAAACCCCTTCACGGCGCTGTAATAGATAGCCAACATGACCACCGAATTGCCATGTCTTTTGCAGTTGCTGACCTGATGGCTGATGGTGAAACCACTATCTTGCATCCGGAATGTGTTGATGTGTCTTATCCTGGGTTTTATGAGGACTTAAAAAAAGCATCCACTTAGGATGCTTTTTTAAATTTTATTAGTTATTTTTAGTTTTTCCATATCCATACCCACCGATAGCTCCAGTTACTAATCCTCCTAGTGTAATAAGCATTTACCGTATCTAAGCTTACCTTATCAAATCGTTCCATGGTTGTATCGTCTCTTGTATAAATTAAGACTGTAGAAATAGTTATTAATCTATTCGTGACCTATATATAATTTAATCTTATCTATTCTTTTATTCTTCACACTTTCTATCTTAAAAACAAGGTTGTCCATTTCGACTACTTGTTTTTCACTTTCCTTAGGTATATATCCTATTTGTTCAATCAAGAAGCCAGAAAGTGTATCTGAATTCTCTGAATAAATATTTAAATCTAATTTATTATTAACTTCCTCCACCGACATAAGACCATCGATGATAAAAGTAGAATCGTCTATTTTCTTAATTCGTATTGTAGATGGATCATACTCGTCCTCAATTTCTCCAACAATCTCTTCTACCAGATCTTCCATGGTAACTACACCTGAAAAACCGCCATATTCATCTAACAAGATTGCAATCTGTTTTCTTGATTGTTGAAGTTCTCTAAACAAGTCTTTAATAAGCTTATTCTCATGTATTATATATGGTTTTCTCATTATCTTTTTTAGATCAACATTCTCATATCCATTTTTAACAGCTTGTCTTAGGAAGTCTTTAATAAATATTATTCCAATAATATTATCCTTCTGCTCTTCATAAACTGGAATTCTTGAATATCTAGAACTAAGTAATTTTTCAGTATTCTCTTCCTTAGGTTGAGAAATATCAATTGCAAATACATTAATTCTAGGAGTCATAACCTCCCTTGCTGCCGTATCATTGAATCGCATTACAGAGTTAATCATTTCTTTTTCCTTACGATCAAGAACGCCCTGCTCCTGGCCTTCCTTCACAAGGGAACGTAGTTCATCTCTAGATAATATTTCCTCAGTATTAGTGTCACTGATGCCAAAGGGCCTAGTAACCAAGTTAGTTGAAAATGTCAGTAACTTTATCAGTGGTGATGCTATCTTAGAAACCCAACTTACTGGTCTTACACAAAACATACTGATTCTCTCTGGCCACTGTTGGGCAAAACGTTTAGGTACTAATTCACCAAATACCAGGGTGAAATATGATAAAATCAAAATAATTAAAACAAATGATACTTGCCCCGTATATGGCAAATTAAATCTATCAAGAAATTGAGATAAGGGTCCTGATAAACCTGCTGCTGCAGAACCACTGGAAAAGAATCCAGCTAAAGTTATGGCTATCTGAATAGTTGATAAAAACTTCGTTGGCTCCTCTTGAAACTTCTGAACAAGAATAGCATTCTTATTGCCTTCATCAATATACTTTTTCATTCTACTATTATTTACAGATACCATTGCCATTTCTGCACCTGCAAAAAACCCATTAATTAATGTAAGTATAATTAATATTATAATTTGTAATAATACTCCACTCCCGTCAGGGACCGAACCTTCTAACATCTTGCATACTCCTTCTTTTTACATAAATACTATTTTAAATAAGTCTTAATATTATAACTCTAAAATCTAATATAACATATATTCAATTATAATTGAAATAAACTTTTCGTAATATTAGTATAAACTATCTAACTTTTGTACCAAAAGGCATAAGGGCCAATTTTGCAACTTTAAAATGTTGTAGACCAAATGGTATTCCTATAATGGTAATACAAAGAAGAAGGCCTAATACTGCCGATTCAATTGCCAGTGGTATTCCTGATACTAATATCCAAATAATATTTAATAGTAAGGAGCCTGCACCCCCACCATATTCAACTTCCTTTCCAAAAGGAAAGAAAACTAGTTTTGCAAATTTAAAACATTGCATACCTATAGGTATTCCTATTATTGTTATACACCACAAAAGTCCAACAATTAGCCATGTAAGGCCACTAATAAAACCACCGCAAATTAACCAGATAATGTTACCTAAACAGCCCATAATGCCCCTCCTTAATAATCTAATATATATCCTGCAATATCGTCTATTACTTCCTGTGCAACTGTACTTTTAACTAAATATTCTTCTACATTCTTATAACCACTGCTCTCCATAAATAAATGATTCAAGCCTTCATATAAATCAAATGTAACATTGTCTTTATCCTCAAGTATATCTTGCCACTGCACATAATCTATATCCGCAAAAACTTGAAAATCTTCTGTTCCCTGCATAATGTGAATAGGAATTTCCAGATTTTTAGCATACTCTCCATGATCGATTTGATTTAAACTGTGCCAATAAGAAGCAGGAACACCTAGAATAACTTCATCTTCATCCCCTAAAAGTCGATTAATCTTCTCTATCTCATCAATCCTCTGATTTATAAGTTCTTCTTTTTCTTCCTTGGATAAGTCATCATCTGCCTCAAGCAAGTTTTTATACTGGTCCAATGAAATCTCTAATAAGCTTCTTGGACTTCC
>CAYOAJ010000241.1:2174-2825 GCA_964401895.1 uncultured Herbinix sp. | reverse complement strand
AAAGTTTTGCTTTACAAAAATAAAATTCTATGTTAAAGTATTTAAAACAATAATATAAACCAAACCTTAGAGTGAGAATAGTAGTTATTAAAGGATGCTTTTAAGTGAGTTGCAGATAGTGGGAATGCAGCAGTAATCGTAGTAATGAATGGGCTCACGAGGGTGAAAAGAAAAGCCGTTAGAAGGCCTAGTAATGTTCAACGGGATTTCCGTCCGTTATCAAAGGAACGTGTATGTTAGTACATTGAGAGGATGTTATTAACAGACGATTTTTAGTCTGTTTGAATACGTCAATTTAGGTGGTACCGCAGGAGTCTAACTCTTGTCCTATTAGTTTAAACTATAGGACAGGAGTTTTTTTATTATATAAATACATTTACAAGTATAAATAAGATGAACAAATAGGATAAAAAACAACTGACCTATAAAGAATAGCAAAAGAAAGAATAACAAAAGAGAGAATAGTAATATAAGCACAGAACGGAGGAAGAATATGAATAACATGAGCTATAGTGTAAGTTTTTTAAATTATACAGTAGGAGAAGAAAGTTATAAAGATATCGATAAAATCTGCTCACCTTATGGAAGTAAGATTGTCATGATAATAGGTGACCATGGATATTATCAAGCAAAGGAAGACCTAGATAAAGC
>CAYOAJ010000241.1:0-2164 GCA_964401895.1 uncultured Herbinix sp. | reverse complement strand
ATTTTCGCTATTGGGGGCGGTAAGGTTTTAGATGCTGGTAAATGTCTTGGGGATCTAGTAGGAAAACCAGTCTTTGCCTTCCCTACTATTGCCTCTAACTGCTCAGCTTGCACTAGCGTGTCAATTATGTATAAGCCTGATGGGAGTTTTCTAAAACCAGAATTCCTAAAGGAACCACCTAAACACGCATTTATTAACACAAAGATTTTAGCCAAAGCACCGGAAAAATACCTTTGGGCAGGCATGGGAGATACTTACGCAAAATATTACGAGGCCAAAGTCTCCTCTAGAGGTGAAGAACTAAATCATCCTTTGACCATGGGTGTCCATATTAGCGAGCAATGTGCAGAGGCAATACTAAAGCATGGCCTAGGGGCACTTAAAGCAAACCAAGCCAAGAAGGTTAGTGAGGACTTTGAGCAAACAATCTTAACCATAATAGTAACTACAGCCTGGGTTTCTATATTAGTAACCCTAGACCACTCACCGGATTACAATAGTGGCTTGGCCCACGCAATCTACTATACCCTTACATCAATAGAAGGATTTGACAAGGAAAAACATTTGCACGGGGAAATAGTTGCATTTGGTGTATTGATTTTATTACTAGTGGACGGGCAGAAAAATGAATTTAAGAAAATATATGAATTCAACCGTAAGACGGGGCTTCCACATTCCCTAGAAGAAATGGGCTTGAATAAAGAGTTACTAGCTCCATATATAAAAACCATTACCCAAATGTCAGATATAAAGCATAATCCATATGTGATTACAGAAGAAATGTTAAATGATGCATTTCATAAATTGGATCTTATAAATAAAACAAAAAATTAAAAAGAAAGATGGTAAATAAAATGAAAAAAATAAATGTAAAAACAGGACTTATATTTTTAACTCTTTTATCCCTAATAGGACTTGTTGGATGTTCATCTAACAAAAGTAACAACCCCGATGATAAGAAACTAAAAGTCGGAGTAATTCAAATGATTGAAAACGGTGCCTTTGATGATATGAGAGATGGCTTTATCCAGCAATTACGTGATCAAGGATATACAGAGGATAAACTAGAAATTGTGGCCCTAAGTGCCCAGGGAGACCCATCTACATTAAACACTATTGTTCAAGAGATGGCTGATGGCTCTTACGATTTAGTGGCAACTGTTGCTACCCCAGCTTCTCAATCATTTGTAAACATGAAATCAGAAACCCCCCAGGTGTTTATTGGAGTTTCAGATCCAGTAAAGGCGGGAATTGTAACCACTATGGAAAGTCCTGACCACAATGCAACAGGTACATCCAACCCAATTCCTGTAGAAGAGATTATAGAACTTTCAACCAGGCTAACTCCTGGAATCGAAACTTTCGGTATTCTTTACAACACCAGTGAAGTTAACTCAGTTTCCACCGTAAACAAAGCAAAAGAATATATGAAAGACCAGGGCTATGAAATTATAGAGGCTGTTGTAACCAACTCCTCAGAAGTTAAACAAGCTGTGGAAGGTTTGGTTAGTGATGTTTCTGCCTTCTTTATACCAAATGATAGTATTATTCAAAATGCCATGCCAACCGTAGCAGAAACAGCTAAAGCTACAAAGATACCAGTCTACGGTAGTTCTGTAGTTATGGTAGAAAGCGGAGCCCTAGCAACACTTGCTATTAGTGATAAGGAAATTGGAGCTATCACTGCAGATATGGCAATTGGGATATTAGAAGGCAAAAGCCCAGCTGAGATACCAGCAATCAATGTTGAAGCTACTGATACAGTAATTAATAAAACCACTGCAGATGCCATAGAAATTCATTTGCCAGAAGACTTAAATGAAGAGGCAATAATTATAGAGTAGAGAAATACATAAAGGAATAAAGGAGGGTAAAAGATGTCACTAATCATTGGATCACTTCAGCTAAGTCTTATATATAGTATCTTAGCTATGGGTGTATATATTAGTTTTAGGGTCCTAAAGACCCCAGATCTTACAGCAGAGGGAAGCTTTACTTTTGGAATGGCTATTATGACAATGTCAACAATAAATGGTCATCCTATCTTAGGTATTTTTCTTTCTATTATAGGTGGGGCAGTAGCAGGACTTGTCACAGGATTTTTTCAAACTAAATTAAAGATACCTGCTGTTCTTTCAGGAATCTTAACAACCACTGGCCTCTA
>CAYOAJ010000240.1:0-2835 GCA_964401895.1 uncultured Herbinix sp. | reverse complement strand
TTTACCAAATAACCCGCCTAAGGTTATTATGGAAAGTATTCAACAAGAGACAAAGAATCAAGAACAGGGGAATTTTTCAAGTAAAACAAATGAGAGTGTGGAGCGCTATACAGTGCTAGTGCTTGATACTTCCTCATCATCAGCATTTGTTGATGCTAACGGAGAGGTGTTCTATGTAGCAGATACTGCAATTGAGCATGTTAAGGCATCGTCAAAGATATTTATTGATGATGTTCAATCTGCAGATGGATTAAACAAGATAGCAATAGTCTCATACAACGGGACTACGTCTAAAATTGTTTCTCACTTTTCAACAGATTTAGAAAAGTTAAAAGATAATATTGATAAACTGTATGCTACAAATGGCGTACGTAGCGTTGAAGCTGGGCTTCTAGCAGCAGATAATCTAATAAGTGAGATTTCTAACCCAGAGGCTATTAAAAATGTAGTTCTTTTTACAACAGGAATGACAAATGCGGGAAGTTATTCATATTACGGACATTATGATAGTACAACTGTTGGTAGTGGTTGGAGAAGATCTGATACCAATGTTAATTTATATGCATATGCAAATGCAGCATATTCAGCAGCAGAGCTTCTAAAAAGCAAATGTACAGTTTATTCTATAGGCCTCTTTGGCGCTATGGATGATATGCCTGAGCAGGGAAGAGACGTAGTGCAGTTCTTTAAGTTATCTGCTTCGGACTGGGCTACATCATTAAAATATTTTTATGAAATAAATAATCGCTATATATGAATATGGTGATATTATAGAATTATCTGCTAAGGCAGATTCAGGATATACATTTAAGAATTGGACGTCTTCAGATGGTGGTATTTTTGAGGAAATAGATAGTGAAAACACAGGGTTCATTATGCCTTCAAATCCAACCACTATAAAGGCACATTTTGAAAATGACGGATCTGGTGGTGAAGACGAAGATGATGAGGATAAAGATAAAGACCATGATATAGAGGTTACTTTTAATGTGACCAGTAAGTGGGATGATGCATTTAATGCAGAAATTCATATAAAAAATAAAGGTGATAAAGTAATAGATAACTGGGCATTAGAATTTGATATGCCTTATGAAATAACGAACATTTGGAATGGAGTTATTGAATTAAATGAAGAAGAGACGTATATTATAAAAAATGCTGGTCATAACCAGGATATAAATCCGGGAGCCAGTGTGTCCTTCGGTTTCACAGCTAACATAACAGATGATGACGTAGTTTATCCTGACTCTTATGCCATTGTTGGGAGAAAGGCTCAAGTAACGGAAAGTGATTATAAAATTACTTTTGACGTAATAAGTGATTGGGAAACTGCATTTAATGGACAGGTAACTATAAAAAATACATCAGATAAAACAATAGAAGGCTGGAAACTTGAGTTTGATTTTAGTCATGAAATTAATGAGTTCTGGACTGCAAATATTATTTCTCATGAGGGTGAGCATTATGTTATTAAAAACAAAGGTTATAATGCAAACATTAAGCCAGGACAAAGTATCACTTTAGGCTTTGAGGCCAGTCCAGGGAATGTATATGCCGAACCAAATAATTATGTGTTAAAATATATTGGAATATATTAAAAGAATAATATAACTAATAAGTATGAGATAGTAAAAAGCTATCTCATACTTAATTAAATGTACAAAAGGGGACAGTAGCATGAAAAAGAAGAATAGAGATTATATAAACAATAAAAAGATGTTTTGTTTATTAATTTTTATATTTATAACTTCAATATTTTTATTGGTAGCATGTGGAGAGAAGGTGGTTGATATGAGTAATATTGAGACAATTGAAGAATTATCATACGATTACGTTTCTGAAGAAGATTGTATAGTTTACATAGAGGAAGATGGAGCTTATGTACCTTATCTTGTATTAACATCAGATTATGATGGGAATGTTTTGTTGCTGAGAAAAGAATTAATGGCAGAGACAAGACCCTATAAAGAGAATGAGTCAGGGTTTTGGGCGGCTAGTGATTACGCTTCACAATATGATGAGAGTGATATAGATAAATATTTGAACAATGAATTTGTTGAATTATTAGGTCAATCTGTAAGTGATGTAATGGTAGAGTCTAATATAGTCATTACTGATAAAGCGAGTCAATTAAGTACAGATAGAGTATCAAGAATTATTTCAAGGAAGGTTTTTTTGCTATCACTTGAAGAATTGGTTTTTAATAGAGCAAAGACTGTAACTGTTAAGGAGGGAACACCCTTAAAATATTTTGAAGGAGACTATAGCAAAAAAGTAGCAAATATGCCGGATGGTTCGAAGGGTCCTTATTGGACTCGAACACCTTCATTGTGGGAGACATACGATGTAATCACTATAGGATATGAGGCGATTGGTTCAGGATCAGCGGATAGAAGCCTTGGAGTTAGACCCGCATTCTGTGTAGAAAAATCTACACCTGTTGTTCAAAGTTCGGGTATTGTAGAAGGAGAAACTGTGTTTGTTATAAATTGAATTGATGTATATTGTGATTATAAGCCATATGTACGAAAGAGGATAGCAGTATGAAAACAAAGTATAGAGAATACGCAAATTTAAAAATTTTTTGTTTATTGTCTTTAATGTCTATAACTTCAATATTTCTCCTTGTGGCTTGCGAAAATAAGAAAAAGTATTTAAGTAATATAGAAACTATTGAAGAATTATCATACGATTACGTTTCAGAAGAAGATTGTATAGTTTACATAGAGGAAGGTGGAGCTTATGTACCTTATCTTGTATTAACATCAGATTATGACGGAAACGTTTTGTTATTGAGAAAAGAATTAATGGAAGAGGCAAGACCTTATAAGGAGA
>CAYOAJ010000239.1:0-2846 GCA_964401895.1 uncultured Herbinix sp. | reverse complement strand
CAAGCTGAGCCACACCCCGATTTATTAATTTATTAACTTCGTCAGTTTTCAACTTTCAACCAACTAAGTTGCTCAACTAGGACGCAAGAACTATTATATAATAGCTAAGAGGTATTGTCAACAACTTTTTAAAACTTTTTAAACATTTACAGCTTATCCAATTAAACTGCTTTTAACCTAGTTTTTTCGTACATTTTACACAAAGTCATTGCTTAATTATCCCATATTTCCACTTGTTTTAAGGTGAAATTAACATCCCCCTTGGAATCAATATCCATAACAATATATGTAGGTTTTCTCCCCTCTTGTCTTGGCAAACTTATACTCCCTGGATTCACCAACCAAATCCCATCATCAAAGGTTAATAAAGGCAGATGCGTGTGGCCAAAAATAACAATATCTGCTCCTTTTTTCATAGCAACTTCTTTAATAGAACTAGTCCCATTATTCACACCATATTTGTGCCCATGGATAATTATAGTCTTATATTTACCAAGTTGCAATACTTTCTCCTTGGGCATAGCACAATAATGATAATCACAATTTCCAGCCACCATCTCAACCGGACAAGGGCTTATAGATTTTATATATTCTGCTCCACTAACAATATCACCTGAATGTATAATCAAGTCAATTACTTCTTCACTCTCTAATATACTCTTAAAATGTTTCAATCTTCCGTGACTATCACTTATTATTAGTATCTTCATATTCTTTTATTCTCCGTGTTTATTCTTACTATTGCCATATATAGCTACTAAAGCTTCTTTCATTGCTTCTAAAGCCTTTCCTCTATGGCTAATCTTATTCTTTTCCTCAGCCAACATCTCTGCTGTAGTACACTCCAACTCAGGAATGTAGAAGATAGGATCATAACCAAAGCCCTTATCTCCCTTTGGCTTATGGGCAATGAAACCTTCCATGGTTCCTTTTCTACATATCACTTCATCTTTAGATGATACAAAGGCTATAGTGCAAACAAATCTTGCACTTCTTTCATCATCTTTAACATCCTCTAGTAGATGAATAATATGATTATTCTTCACATGGTAAGATGTATCTTCTCCCAAATATCTAGAAGAGTGAACCCCTGGGGCCTTTCCTAGATAATCCACCTCTAAACCAGAGTCATCTGCCATAACATTTTCTCCTGTCACTTCCATAACTCTACGGGCCTTTATAATAGCATTTTCTTCAAATGTGTCTCCACTTTCTTCAATATCAATGTCTAAGCCTAGTTCCTTTAGAGATATAATTTCCAGATCTAAATCTTTAAATGCCTCTCTTATCTCCAATAATTTTCCCTCATTAGATGTTGCAAATATAATCCTTTTCATATCTTCTTATCCCCCTATTACTTCATAGGCCTCCATAATACCTTGGTAGATAGCTTTAGCTGCCTTATCTATATTCTCCTGCTTTATAAGGTAGTTTAAATCTTTATAATTAGATAAATATCCAACCTCTATCAAAACAGCTGGTACTTTACAATTCTCTAATATAAAGATGTCATCATCTTGTCTTTTTTGCAAACTATTTCTTTTTAGAGAAGTTTCACTATCTAACTGATTACTAAAAATCATGGCCAAGTCTTTTGCATTTATATCATTAAATTTATAATCATAATATAAAATCTCACTCCCGTTAGGCTTAGGACTTAAATTAGAATTGCAATGTATACTAATAAAAAAGTCACTTTCTACATCATTAGCTAGATCTACCCTAGGTCTTAGATACAACTGCTTATCATCTAGTCTAGTATAATAAACCTTAATATTCTCTTTATCAAGAAATTCTTTTAAAGACAATAAAATTCTTAGATTTAAATCTTTTTCATAATAATTTCCACATGGGGAGATAGCACCTGGATCTCTACCACCATGTCCTGCATCAATAACTATAATATTGTCATAAACTTCTTTTGGCCTTTTAAGATTGATATAATAGTAATTATCATCTTCTAAAACAATGGACTCATATACACGGTCTAATTCAATTAAAATCTCATGATTAGATATAGAAATTCCTCGAACAATATCATTTCCATAATCTTTTATAAGCTCAACTACCTCCAGATTATCTTCTCCAATCTCAACTACGTTATTATATTCAACATAGTCTGGTAGTCCATAAAAAAGCTCTCCATTATTAACCCTACCTATCATGTTATAAAAAATTCCTCTATTATCACCAACTTGTAAACTCAGCAATATACTCTTGCTAGTATATAAATTATCCACAGTAATGCCCAGCCCCTTACTCTCTGGTTTTCTTATAATTAAATATTGTTTTTCCAAGGCATCAATAATATCAATATTTACTTTCTTAAAGCCTATTACTGAAGAAAAAGGATGTTCTTCATCTGCATTTCTTACGATAGTTTTAGGATCTTTTATTTTTTCTTTCTGAGTAGTTGTCGCCTTCTCTTCAACGCCTTCAGCCTCATTTGCATAACTTTCAACCACCTTATGGCTTCTTAAAAAATATGTCCCCAAAATAATGACAATCATTAATACGACGCTTTGAACTGCCGCCCTTTTAACAAGCTTGTAATCCATCCCTTCCCCCCTTTGTAGCCTATTTATTCTCTCCTTGGAATTAAAATTTATTTCTTGGAGGTTTAGGCCCCATAAATTGATAGAGATAAGTCTTCATCATACCGTTATAAAGCTTTCTATTTCTATCAGCCTTTCTTCCTATATATCTCTCCGAATCTTCAAAAGCAGTGAGAATATAATAAGACCAAGTGTCTAATTCTCCAAATACCTTACCTATTTCCTCATACAACTTAGGCATATCTTCCTTCTCTTCCATTCTCTCACCATAAGGAGGATTTGTAATAATAA
>CAYOAJ010000238.1:300-2850 GCA_964401895.1 uncultured Herbinix sp. | reverse complement strand
CAATAATTGATGGAAGATGATTTCCAGAAAGAACCTTTCTTTTCAGCCAAAAGTTGTCATGACTTTCTGTATTAAGTGAATCAATAACAGTGTCTTTTACAGTTAACTGAGGAGTTATGATTAATGCACGTCCATTACAAATGTTATATGGAAGAATAGCCATGACCCCTGTTTTTCCAACTCCTGTAGGTAATACTAGTAATGCATGAGAGGTTTTGCTTTCTTGTATAAAATGTTTGTAAACTTTATAGTATGCTTGCTGTTGAGGTTCTCGTAAGTTTTTGTTTTCCAAGATAGTAGTTGGAGTATCAAAAAAATATTTAGACAAATCTCATCCCTTCTTTCTAAATGTAATAATGTGCATGCTACATACTATAATATAACACACTTAAACATAATATGCCAACATAGCGATAAATTTCCCATATCTAGATTACAAGTTTTTATATCAAAGTCCTATTGATATATCCCCCTAATTTTGATAGACTTAATGTGCTATACTTAAGATATTTATAAAATGATAGAAATCTTAACTAGCTTAGGGGGTAAGTAGATGATTTATATTCTAATAATCTTTATTCTTCTACTTGTAGAAACTATGATCAAGAGCTATTTTGATAGCAATTGGGAAGAAGGAAAGAAGAAGCCTATCTTAAAAGGCAAAATCATTTTGAATAAACGTTATAACAAGGGTATGATGTTAAACTTTATGGAGGATAAAAAGGACCTAGTTAAGAAGGTAACTAGTATCGCAGTAGGCTTAATCTTACTTGTTTTTCTTTTCTTCCTACCTAAGAAAAATATGAGATTAGAAAAACTTGCTTTATCACTATGTTTAGCAGGTGGAATTAGTAATCTAACCGATAGATTTATTAGGGGGCAGGTAGTGGACTACTTTACTATAAATTTTAGAAAATTAAAAAGGGTGGTTTTTAACCTAGCAGATATATTTATATTTTTAGGGGCAATCATTTTACTTGTGGCTTCTATTTTTAAGGGAGATAAGCTTGATTAATCACACTTTAGACACAGAATTTTAAGAACAATTTAATTGATTTATCTCTTAACAATCAGTATAATTGTAAGGGTATAAAATTATTAAGAAGGATAAAAAGATATTAATTATTCAATTTTCAAATTAGTATTTTTATATATAGAAATATAAAATTTAGAGATGCGAGGAGGTTAAGATGAACAAGGATAATAAAAATCAAGATAAAAATAATATGCCTAATAGAAATTCACTTATTATTGTCCTGCTTGTTAGTCTAGCCATTTGGTATATTTTCAGTTCAATTGGTAGTTCGGTGAAAGAAAGCACTAATATAGAAAAGACCTATGATGAATTTATTCAGATGTTAGAAGCTGACAATGTTTCAGAAGTATTTTTTAAGTATCAAGATAATAAGATAGAATTTAAACCGAGGTTGAGAGATAATAATACTAGCTCTGCTATTACTTATTACACAGGTTATGTATCTGATCCAGATTTGGTTCCCTTACTAAAGGAGAAATCCAATCTTAAGGTAAGTTCAGATGTAATTGATAATGAAACATCAATACTGGGTAGTATATTATCCCTATTTCTGCCCCTTATAGCTATATATGTAGTTATGTTTTTACTTTTTAGATCCGTAACCAAAAATAGTGGTGGAGTTATGGGTGTAGGTAAAAGCAAGGCTAAGGTTTATGTGCAGAAAGAGACAGGGGTTACATTTAAAGATGTAGCAGGTCAAGAGGAAGCTAAGGAGTCATTAAGAGAAATTGTAGACTTTCTTCATAACCCAGAGAAATACGCAAGGATTGGTGCTAAGTTGCCAAAGGGGGCTTTACTAGTAGGACCACCAGGGACAGGTAAGACCTTACTTGCTAGGGCACTTGCTGGAGAGGCCAAGGTTCCATTCTTCTCCCTTACTGGATCTGACTTTGTTGAAATGTTTGTTGGTGTAGGTGCTTCAAGGGTTAGAGATTTATTTAAACAGGCCCAACAGGAAGCTCCTGCTATAATCTTTATAGATGAGATTGATGCCATAGGTAAGAGCAGGGATGCAAGATATGGTGGTAATGATGAGAGAGAACAAACCCTTAACCAGCTATTATCCAATATGGACGGCTTTGATTCATCTAAGGGATTAGTTGTTCTTGGAGCCACTAATAGACCTGAGGTTTTGGACAAGGCCTTACTTCGTCCAGGACGTTTTGATAGAAGAATTATAGTTGATAAACCTGACTTAAAGGGCAGGGTTGATATACTTAAGGTTCATGCTAAGAATGTTCTTCTTCATGATTCCGTAGATCTAGAAGCTATAGCTAGGGCAACTAGTGGTGCAGCTGGTGCTGACCTAGCTAATATGATAAATGAAGCAGCTATCCTAGCTGTAAAGAGTGGCCGTTCTGTAGTTACTCAGGAGGACCTATTTGAATCAGTAGAAGTGGTTATTGCTGGTAAAGAGAAAAAAGACCGTGTTCTTAGTAAGGAAGAGAAGAGAATTGTTGCCTATCACGAGGTGGGACATGCACTTGTAGCGGCGCTTCAGACTCATTCGGCGC
>CAYOAJ010000238.1:0-290 GCA_964401895.1 uncultured Herbinix sp. | reverse complement strand
GTTACAGCACTTATAAAACATGCGGAACCAGTTCAGAAGATTACTATTGTACCAAGGACTATGGGGTCACTTGGCTATGTAATGCAGGTACCTGAGGAAGAGAAGTATCTAATGAGTAAGGATGAACTTCTTACCCGTATAATTACCCTTCATGGTGGTAGGGCTGCTGAAGAGCTTGTATTTGATTCCATTACAACAGGAGCTTCTAATGATATAGAGAAAGCCACCAAACTAGCAAGGGCTATGGTTACTCAGTTTGGTATGTCAGATAAATTTGGCATGATGGGACT
>CAYOAJ010000237.1:0-2866 GCA_964401895.1 uncultured Herbinix sp. | reverse complement strand
ATGAACAAATATAACAATACCTAACATAAGTATAGCAATTATAATATCTAAAATATTCATTTATATAAATCCTATCCTTTCTTCTTTTATCCACTAAATGTTAAATAATTCTCCTTAGAAAATCATATGTTTCTTCTTCTATATTAAGAATTTCATTTAGTGTTGGCTCTGGCACTGGCTTATGATTATTCATAGCCTCATTAATCATGGCTGGAATATCAGTAAAGCTTATTTTATCTTCTAAAAATCTTGCTACGGCCCACTCATTGGCTGCATTATATACCGTAGGCATGCTTCCACCTATTTTACCAGCTTGATAACCTAGTTTCAAACCTTTAAAGGTCTCCATGTCAGGTTCTTCAAATGTTAATTGTTCTATTTTTATAAAGTCAAGTCTCTCACCTTGAACAAGTCTATTTCTACTAGGGTAGAATAAGGCATATTGTATTGGTATTCTCATATCTGCAACCCCTAATTGGGCAATAACACTACCATCAATATATTCAACCATAGAATGTATGATGCTTTGTGGGTGAACTATAACTTTAATTCTGTCAATTTCAAGGCCAAAAAGCCAAGCCGCTTCCAAGACTTCAAGTCCCTTATTCACCATAGTTGCTGAATCAATAGTAATCTTAGATCCCATTGACCAGTTAGGATGATTAAGAGCCTCTTCAATACTTACATCTTGCAATTGTGATAACTTTCTCCCCCTAAATGGCCCACCAGAGGCAGTAAGAATAATTTGCTCAACTGTATCTATGTCTTCCCCTTGCAGGGCTTGGAATATTGCTGAATGCTCACTATCTACAGGCAGTAATGAAACATTATGCTTTTTCACTAGTGGCATAATAAGGTGTCCAGCAGTTACTAAGGTTTCCTTATTAGCTAAGGCAATATCTTTACCCTCTTTAATAGCTTCAATCGTAGGCTGTATCCCTATCATTCCAACAATAGCTGTAACAACAGTATCTGCCTCTTCCACAGTCGCACACTGGACAAGTCCATCCATTTTGCTAACCACTTTCGTGGAAAGGTCTTTAATATTCTCCTTAAGTTTTACCGCTTGTTCTTCATTATATACGCAAACTAGGCTTGGTGTAAACTCCCTAATTTGTTTTTCTAAAAGTTCAATATTAGAATTTGCCGATAGGGATACAATATTGAAGTCTTCACTATATTCCCTTACAATATCCAATGTCTGGGTACCTATAGATCCTGTGGACCCTAGAATAGAAATATTCTTCATACAAGCCTCCTATCTAAATTTTGTTCATACTTATGTCACTTTATTATAAATAACTGGGTCAAGTAATACACTACAGGAGCAGTAAATAAAATACTATCGAAACGATCAAGTATGCCACCGTGACCTGGTATTAACTTGCCATAGTCTTTGATTTCATAGTTTCTTTTTATAGCTGAAGCTGCCAAATCTCCAATCTGGGATAAGAGACTTGATACACCACTGATTATAGTAAATGCTAACCTGGGATTGTTAACCGCAATAATCCTATCTTGAAATATTGTTCCAAAGATAAAACCAATTAATGCAGCTCCCACTATCCCACCAATATGCCCCTCTGTGGATTTTTTAGGGCTAAGTTTAGGAAATAATTTATGTTTACCAAATAACATACCAACACAATATGCACAAGTATCCGAGCCCCAGGCTCCAATAAATACTAGCCATATAAGTATAGCCCCATCATCTAGGACACGTACTTGGTATATGTATGACAATAAGATGCTTACATAGAATAATCCAAAAAAAACTATAGCTATATCTTCTGTCTTGTATTTTGGAAATGAAAATACATAAAAAGTCATTAACAATAGTAGAAACATAATAACTAGTGGTAAAATATAGTCATCCACCTTAAAATAAATCAGTCCATAATATGCTATGGTAATTATATATCCAAGGACAGCTGGAATCTTTTTATTCATATCTACCGCTCGGTACAATTCCATTAAGCCAATTAAGGATATAAATAAAGTGAAAGCAAATAACAGATTTCCACCTGTTACTACTAATAATATGGTTATCACTAATAGTATAATTCCACTAATTAACCTTTTCTTAAACATTCTTTAGCCTCCAATTGGAAAACAATTATTTCACCGTTCCAAACTTTCTCACCCTAGTATTATAGTATTCAACAGCTTTCATTAGTTCCTTTTTATTGAAATCTGGCCATAATACATCTGTAAAATAAAACTCAGTATATGCCATCTGCCATAATAGGAAATTAGACACCCTCATTTCCCCACTAGTACGAATTAGTAAATCCGGATCTGGTATATCCTTTGTATCAAGATATTTTTCAAATCTTTGTTCATCTATTTGTTCAAGTGATAAATTCTTATCTAAAACATCCTTAGATAATAAATTTATAGCACGAATAATCTCATCTCTACCTCCATAATTTAAGGCTATTGTTAAATTAAGCCCTGTGTTATCCTTAGAGGCTTCTTCTAGGTCTTCTATACTTTTTATAATATCATCATCTAGTCTGGTTTTTGCTCCAATAACCCGAACCCGCATGTTATTCTTTTTGCTTTCCTTTATACTACTTTCTAGATATGTTCTTAACAATTTCATAAGCTCGTCAACTTCGTCCTTGGGACGATTCCAGTTTTCAGTAGAAAATGCATATATAGTAAGATATTTTATCCCAATATGATATGCGTCTTCAGATATTTTTTCAACAACCTTACTTCCCTGGTTGTGTCCATAGTTTCTAGGCATCATTCTCTTCTTTGCCCATCTTCCATTCCCGTCCATTATAATAGCAACATGTTTTGGAATAGTTAATTCTTTATCTTGCATTATTTTCACCTGCTCATTTCAATAGGATTCTTA
>CAYOAJ010000236.1:0-2877 GCA_964401895.1 uncultured Herbinix sp. | reverse complement strand
AAAGCAGCTATTTGCCCCTTCTTCATAGCACAAATCCTATCAGAATATTTAGCTGCAAAATTAATATCATGCAAGACTGTTAGAATTGTTCTTCCAAATTCATCAGCAGCCCGCCTTAAATGCTCCATCATCTGGACAGAACGGGCTACATCAAGATTGTTCAAGGGTTCATCTAGAAGAACATACTCTGTCTCTTGGCATAAAACCATTGCAACATATGCCCTTTGCCTTTGTCCACCGGACAACTCATCCAGATATCTTTTCTCCAGGTTTTTTAATCCTAAAAAATCAATATATTTTGAGATGATTTTCTCATCCTCTTTAGTTAACCTTCCCTTGGAGTAAGGAAAGCGACCAAATCCCACCAACTGCCTAACAGTCAGTCTAGTTATAAAATGATTCTCTTGCCTTAATATAGTTAGAATTTTAGCCAAATCCCCTGATTTAGAATCACAAACATCCATACCCGCAACAGTAATCTGCCCTTGATCCAAATCTAAAAGCCTACCTATCATTAATAGGGTAGTCGATTTACCTGCTCCATTTGGCCCAATCAAAGAAGTTAGCCCTGCCTTAGGAATATTTATATCTAAGGGGCCGATTGCCACCTCATCACTATAGACTTTTTTTACATTTTCAATCTTTATCATAATCGTCCCTTCCTTAAAATCAGAATTAAGAATGTTATTCCACCAAACATTTCAATTATTATAGAAACTACCCCTTGTGCGTTAAATACATGATTCATAATAAAGTATGCCCCTGTTAATACCAAGAATCCTATGGCAAGAGCCATGGGAAATATATATCTATGGTCATAAGTTTCTGCTACTTGATAGCTTAAGGTTGCAGTTAAAAACCCGAAGAAAGTCAGTGGTCCAACTAAAGCAGTTGATACAGACATAAGTAGAGATATTAATATAAGGGTATAAATCACTGTAGACTTATGGTTCACTCCTAGGGATGTAGATACATCCTTACCTAGGGAAACAACATTCAATCTTTTTGAAAGTCCAAAAAGTAGTACTGCTGCGATTATTACAATTGGAATTGCAATAATAAAATAATCCGAATCAGCATTATTAACAGATGCAAATAATCTTGCCTGTAATATATCAAACTCAGAAGGGGCTAGGAGCCTTCTCATAAATGTTGACAAAGACCTTAGTCCAGTTCCAATAATAATTCCAACCAAAAGCATCAACTGCAAATCTCCATACTTTCCAGAAAGTAGCCATCCATAAAGTATTAAAGACATTACTAGCATGGCAACAACTTGGAAAACAAATGATCCTCTGCCACTTAAACTTATAAGGGTGCCGGCTCCAAAGAAGAAGACTGTACTAGTTTGAATGGTTGTATAAAGTGCTTCAAATCCTAAAAGGGAAGGTGTTATAACCTTATTATTGGTAATAGATTGAAAGGCGACTGTGGACAAACTTTGGCAAACTGCAGCAAGAGCCATTGATACAATTGCCACCATCCTCCTTCTAACAACAGGAATAAAAGAAGGTGAATCTATGGGGACTGGATTTTTATATAGCAGAAGCCCATAGGAGGCAAGAAGGCCCAATATAATCAATGCGACTAGCAAAATCCAATAATTTCTTTCTTCTTTTTTAGACCGAAAAGCTTTAGCTGTTCTCATCTTTGCCTCCTCTGTTTTAATAGTATGATAATAAACACCACTGCCCCAACTGTTCCTAGTATTACAGATACAGGTAGCTCAAAAGGTTTTATAATTGTTCGAGAAATTATGTCAGAAGCAGTTATAGTGCCCATACCTATTAGACAAACCCAAGGGAGATTTCCCCTAAGGTCATCTCCCCTATACATAGAGACAATGTTTGGTACAATTAGTCCTAAAAAAGGTAGGTTGCCTATAACAGCTGCAACAATACCAACTGCAAATGATATTAGGGCTGTACCAATAAGAACTATCCTATTGTAATTTACTCCAAGGCTTGTTGCTACATCTTCCCCTAGTCCAGCTAGGGTCAACCTATCAGCGTAGATAAAGATTACTATGGTAACTAGAACAATTAACCACAAATATTCGTATCTACCAATTTGAACAGATGCAAATGATCCTACAAACCAACTTTCAATATTTTGAGTCATCTGAAAGACTAGGCCTATAAAAGTAGAGATTGCTGAGATAACCGCTCCAAGCATCAATCCTATTATAGGGACTACTAAAGAAGAACGTAGCCTTATCTTCCTTAAAAATAAAAAGAAAACCATAGTCCCTACAAAAGAAAAAAGAATTGCCCCTGTCATTCTTTGAACCATAGTTGGTGCAGGAAATATCAGATAAACAAAAAGAAGTCCTAGGCCTGCCCACTCAATAGTTCCTGTAGTCGTGGGTTCAACTAAGCGGTTCTGTGTTATAAGTTGCATCACCAGGCCAGACATTGACATGGCTGCCCCGGTAAGCATTAATGAAGCCGTTCTCGGAACCCTAGTTATAAAAAGCATATCCATCCCATCTTCTTGGCCAATAATATCATAGGCCCCTGTAAAAAGAGATATAATGCCTAATATAAAAACAATTATAAGTGCAAAGACAAAAGGTTTTGTCCATATTTTATTATTCTCAATACTTTTGGTCTGAGAATGATTTTCCATCACATTCTACTCCTTTATCCTATCTAGCCAAGGTGTCTGCAAGTTTATTAAATAACTCTATATATGTCTGAATCGATTCATTTGTATAAGTGTCATTTGGTGCATAAAATATATTCTTATTAGTCACTGCTTTTGTGTTTTTAAGAGCAGGTGAATTATCAATGATGTCCTGGGCAGGAACAGCCTCACTTGTTGAGGATACCCCAGCATCACGATCTAATACAAAAATCCAATCAGGATTACTTTGTG
>CAYOAJ010000235.1:0-2890 GCA_964401895.1 uncultured Herbinix sp. | reverse complement strand
CTTATTGAAAATCTACCTGAAGATGCATGTGTAGAGGTTCCATGTATGGTGGATGGAAATGGTATTAATCCATGTTATGTTGGAAAATTGCCAGTGCAACTAGCAGCAATGAATATGACAAATATTAATGTACACCTACTAACAATAGAAGCAGCTAGGACTAAGAAGAGAGAAACGATCTACCAAGCAGCTATGTTAGATCCCCATACGGCAGCAGAACTATCAATAGACGACATTGTAAAAATGTGCGATGAAATGATAGAAGCCCATGGAGACTTTATGAAAGAATATAAATAGTGATACAAGGGACCTGACTCTCTGTTATAAAAAGCCTATTATTTATTTGAGAAATAAAAAGTAAATGATAGGCTTTTTGGGACAGTGAACCTGTCCCTGTGTCCCAAGTTGGATAATTTTCCTTGAATTAATAGTCTATGGATTTACTAATAATAAGGATAGATAATATATAGAAACCATAGAGAAAATGAAAAGAGGAAAACTTTATGAAGTTTAAGAATCGTAAGCTTCTTTTTTATATGGAAGTAAGGTTTAGACTTATGAAAATATATAGTAGAAGAATAAATAGAATGATTTTAGGTGGTGATTCCTTATGTTCTGCAAGGCTAGTTAGATGTAATAAAAAACATGAGAAACATTTGTGGAATTTATATGGTATGAAAGAGAGATTTGAAGAAGAGACAGGAGAAAAGATAATTTTTTACGACTGGGAGTGAAAGGTTTGGGAAATGTCACCAAAGAAAATTAGAACGGTGAATAATGTGGTAGATTGTGCTATAATGGTGAAAATAAATGATAAGTAAATTGAACTCTGAAAAATATTTTTGCAGAGGGTGAACTTTCTGAAAAAGTGGTTGTTTCCAAAATGGAAACAACCACTAGACACGGTGCGATTCCTAACAAAACATAAAAAAAGAAACAAATTTCTATAACCTCGATGTTATTATTTCAGTTGGCTATAGAGTGAATTCATACAAAGCGACTCAGTTTCGTATTTGGGCAACAAAAGTTCTTAAGGAGTACATGATAAAAGGGTTTGTTATAGACGTATATGGCAACAAGCATCTGTAAGGTAGGGGGATGGTATGGACAAGGAGACATTGGGTTATTACAACAAGAAGGCTTCTGATTTTTTTGACAATACGGTTGATGTTAATTTCACCAAGATACAAGATAAGTTCTTAAGCTATCTAAAACCAGGAACGAAGATCTTAGATTTTGGCTGTGGTAGTGGAAGAGATACAAGATATTTTTTAGATAAGAATTATAAGGTGGAAGCATTTGATGGATCGGAAGAGATGTGCAGGCTGGCATCTGATTATACAGGAATTCCAGTAAAGCATATGTTCTTTAATGACTTTACCGAAGTGGATAAATATCAGGGGATATGGGCCTGTTCTTCAATATTACATTTGCCATATGAAGAATTGAAAGAGGTATTTATAAAAATTGCTCGGGGCCTTAAAGACAAGGGGATATTATATACTTCATTTAAAGAAGGAAGTTATGAAGGATTTCGTAATGGAAGGTATTTTACAGATTTGACAGAAGATAAGTTGACAGAATTAGTTGAAGAAACTAAAGTCTTTGAGATAATTGAACTGTGGATAACAAGAGATGTTAGACCAGGGAGAGATGAAAGATGGCTCAACGTAATTATGAGGAAAAAGTAAATAGCAGTGATGGTTCAAATGCTAATTCAAAAGATATTTCGTTTTTTGAAGTAGAACCAACTAGGGTAATCACAGGTGATGCAGACAGACAGCGGTATTTATATTATCAGCTGAAGATTAGCATGCTTAAGGCTAAGAAAATTGATATAATAGTATCATTTCTAATGGAATCAGGAGTGCGCTTACTCTTAAATGATCTGAAAAAGGCTTTAGACCGTGTCGTTAAAATCCGTTTACTAACAGGTAATTACTTAGGGATTACCCATCCAAGTGCCTTGTACCTAATTAAGGACAAGCTAGGTGACCAGGTTGATTTGCGTTTTTATAATGAAAAAGACCGTTCATTTCATCCAAAGGCCTATATATTTCACGGCGAAAAAGACAGTGAGATTTACATAGGTTCATCCAATATGTCTAAAAGTGCCCTAACCTCTGGTATAGAGTGGAACTATAGATTGAATAAACATAGGGATGAAAAGAGTTTCAATCCTACGAGATTATTCAAAAGCCTGGAAGAAGCCAGCTGTTGCTAAGGATATTGAAAGACTTGATGAGGGCCCTATAGAAGATAAAAATGTTGAAGAATTCATTAGGCCAAGGGGAGCCCAGATAGAGGCTTTGTATTCTTTGAAAAACGTTCGTGATGAAGGGGCAGATAAGGGTCTGGTTTACGCTGCCACAGGGGAACGTGTCATAATAGTGATGGATGCAGTTTTTATTATAAAATCAAGGGTTTCAGGAACTTTAAACAAATATATTTCGTGCATTGCTTAGAGTAATTAGGATCTAATTGCTGCAAGCAGTGCATGAGAGATAAGGACGTTAGCTATTGAAGAGTTGATAATTATTTAATATAATCATATTTAAGGTGATAATTAGTTACGCATATGTATTATTGGACGAAGTAAAGTTAAAAATAATTATGGGGGTGTCGTGATGGAAGTAATAGTAGTTTTTGAAAGTATTTTAGAATTGATATCACCTGAAAAAACTGCCAATAAGGTTAATGATGTAGATACAGTTAAATCAAGAAAAAGTATGTTAATAGTTTTATTTACACTTATATATGTTATAGCATCAATAGGTCTATTAATATCTATAACCCTTACATCTGATGTGATTTATAAAGTAGTTGCATCAATGTTAATTGTTTTTTTACTATATTGTATATTTATATTTTATAAAAAAATTTTTTCATC
>CAYOAJ010000234.1:0-2905 GCA_964401895.1 uncultured Herbinix sp. | reverse complement strand
CAAATAAGATAATTCCACCATATATATCTCTCTCTGTAATCTTCCACATATTACTCGTCTCATCAACGTGTTATATAAATCATATATTAATTTATTATTATCATTATAACACCCAAAAAAGCAATGTCAAGGAGTATCTTTTTCTTGTGGAGTCCCGTATTCCTCCAAGTATATTGATACCTCTCCACATTTAGGACAAATACTTACACTTGGTTTTCCTGTTTTATTAAAAAAGCCACCTTTTTCTTTAGTTATTACAATGTCATAAACCTTATGATTTAACTTCATTTTGTAACCTTGCTCCATCTTACTTCCACATCTTAAGCAATCTCTTTTCATCTTTATTCACCCCCCATTGTTAGTTAGGCAATATCAATATAGCATTTTTACCTATGTTTTGTCAATAATAGTTCCAAAGAGTTGTTTCTATAATATAAAAAACCTGTCATCTAAAACATAAAAATATTATGTCCTAGATGACAGGCTAAAATGCCATTATATTTGTAATATAGGATTACTCAACATCTTTCATACTAAAGCTTACTCTTCCCCTATTATCAGGGCCAAGACATACAACTTTAACCTTGTCTCCAAGTGAAAGAACATCTTCTACTTTGTTAATCCTTTTATCTGCAATCTTAGATATATGAACTAAGCCTTCTTTACCTGGGGCAAATTCTATAAAAGCTCCAAAGTCCCTGATACTAACAACCTTACCTTCATAAATCTTACCTTTTTCAAATTCACTTACAATGATTTCGATTATTCTAATTCCCTCAGCAATTGCGTCTTTATCTTCACCAGACACTGACACAGCACCATCATCATTAATATCAATGGTTACACCAGTTTGTTCGATTATTGTATTAATTGTCTTACCTCTTTGACCAATAACCTCACCGATCTTGTCCGGATCAATTTGAATCTGAACAATCTTAGGTGCATATTTGCCAACTTCAGGTCTTGGCTCTGAAATAGTCGGACTCATAGAATTATCAAGGATATACTTTCTAGCATCCTTGGTCTGATATAATGATTTTTCAATAATTTCATTGGTTAAACCATCAATCTTTATATCCATCTGAATAGCAGTAATTCCTTTAGTAGTTCCAGCCACCTTAAAGTCCATGTCCCCAAAGAAATCTTCTAATCCTTGAATATCTGTTAAAAGTCATCATCTGTATCACCTGTAACTAGTCCAACAGAAATACCTGCAACCATTCTTTTTATTGGAACCCCAGCTGCCATTAGTGATAATGTAGATGCACAAATACTAGCCTGAGAACTAGAACCATTAGATTCTAATACCTCTGATACAGTACGGATAGCATATGGGAAATCTTCTTCACTTGGTAGTACAGGAAGAAGGGCCTTTTCTGCTAAGGCACCATGTCCAATTTCACGTCTTCCAGGTCCTCTAGAAGGTCTTGTCTCACCAACAGAGAAAGAAGGGAAGTTATAATGGTGCATATATCTTTTACTAGTCTCTTGTTCATCAAGACCATCTAATCTTTGAATTTCTGCTAAAGCACCTAATGTTGTTACCGTTAATACCTGGGTTTGTCCCCTGGTAAATAATGCCGATCCATGAGTTCTTGGTAGTATATCTATTTCACTCTCAAGTTTTCTGATTTCATCAAGTTTTCTTCCATCTGGTCTTTTGTGATCCTTAAGAATCATCTTTCTAACAGTTTTTTCTTGATATTTATCAACTGCTTCTGATATCATTGGAAGCCAGTCAGGATTAGATTCTTCATAGCGTTCTTTTAATTTCTCAATAATCTGAGAAATGTTATCTTCTCTAATCTGCTTTACATCTGTGAAAACAGCTTCTTCCATAGCCTCTGGACTAATGAAGTTTACTATATCTTCATATAATTCTTCTGCAATCTCATGATGTTCATAATCATGTTTTTCCTTACCACATTCTGCAACAATAGTATCTGTAAATTCTACAATCTTTTTATTGATTTCATGAGCAGCGAAAATAGCTTCAAGCATTTTTTCTTCTGAAATTTCATTAGCTCCTGCCTCAATCATAATTATCTTTTCCCTAGTGGAAGCAACAGTAAGAGTTAAATCAGACTCTTCTCTTTCAGCTGAAGTTGGGTTAAATACTAGGTCATCTCCTACTAAACCAACCATAGTTGAACCAATTGGTCCATTAAAAGGAATATCTGAAATACTTGTTGCAATAGCTGATCCAAGCATTGCTAAAAGCTCTGGTGAGCAATCCTGGTCTACAGATAAAACTAAATTATCAAGGCTTACATCATTCCTATAATCTTCAGGAAATAAGGGCCTCATTGGACGATCTATTAATCGGCAAGTAAGTGTTGCAGCCTCAGTAGGCCTCCCCTCTCTCTTAATAAATCCTCCAGGAATTTTACCAACTGAATATAATTTCTCTTCGTAATTTACACTTAGTGGAAAGAAGTCTATCCCATCTCTTGGCTTCTCTGATGCAGTGGCTGTTGAAAGAACAACCGTATCACCATAATGTATCAAAACTGATCCACCAGCCTGTGCAGCAACTCTTCCAACATCAACTCTCAAAGTTCTACCTGCTAGTTCCATTGAAAAACTTTTGTACATAATTTTTCTCCTTTACATTGTTTTGTAATTTATTTATGCTGGAGGCACCGAAACAACTGAAAAAACTACGGCTTTTCTTTCCATAATCTTTTCAGAAGTCTCGGAATAACCTCACTTACATCCTAACTCTAATAGTATACCATTTATATTCACTTTATGCTAGATAATTTTCCCTAGATGTTTCTTAAGTATTATAAAAGAAGCTACTTAAATTATTAAAAATAATTTAAGTAACTTCTTTGTAAAGTCTATTTTCTTAAACCTAAACGTTCGATTAAAGTACGATATCTTTCAATATCCTTTTTCTTAA
>CAYOAJ010000233.1:0-2907 GCA_964401895.1 uncultured Herbinix sp. | reverse complement strand
CAAGCCTTTAGTTTGGCTTAAATCAGGGGGGTCTCTTGTTATTCAACCAACAGAAGCTTTGACGGTAATAGATGTTAATACTGGAAAGGCAGTGTCAGGGAAGAAGAAAGTTCAAGAGACTTTTCTTAAGGTGAACTTAGAGGCGGCTAAGGAAATAGCCAAACAAATTCGCCTAAGAAACATCAGCGGGATTATAATTATTGATTTTATAGATATGGAACTAGAAAAACACAAGGAACTTCTTATGGAAACCCTAAATAGTTACCTAAAGAAAGATCCAATTAAAACTAATTTAGTTGATATGACAGCCTTAGGTTTGGTGGAAGTAACAAGGAAGAAAGTAAGAAAGCCACTTCATGAGCAGGTGAAAGAGGGGTAGGAATTCTGATAATACAATTATATAGCTATTATTTGTATTATTTGGTAAGATGTAAATATATAAGATAGTTAACAAAGGAGGAAAAGGTGAAAATGAACACCAGGGGGAAAGAAGATAATGTTTCAGAGAATTTAAATGATATTAAGACGGTGGGAGGGTTAATAGATTATATTCCAAGACAGACAATTAAGAAAATAGCTTTTGTATTACTAATCTTGTGGACTATAACACCAATTATTATTATGGGATATGGTTTTTTTGCTAGAATAAATGATGCTGCAGATTGGGTTACAAAGCTTAACCAGATGAATAAGATGACTATTAACTGGTATAGGATACTTCTTCAGATTAGCTTTCTAGGAGGATTTTTAGCCATTGTTGCTTTTGCCAAGAGTATACGAGATGCTAGAAAAGCTGACTTTAATATTAAATCTTATATTAAGGAGAGGCTACTTCCTATATCCCTATTTATAATGCTGATATGGACTTTCATATCTTATATTGTAAATTACATAGCAGGTGAGACTTCAGTTTCTTTAGTTGGAGGAGATTATAGAAAAGAAGGACTACTTATGTATGTTGCATTTGTAGGAATGTTTTTATGTGCTTATTTAGTAAGAGATAAAAAATATATTAAGTGGCTTTTAAAATTACAAAGTATTGTAGCTCTTGTTTTATCCTTATTACATTTGATAAATAATGATAGTATTGATAAATTATTTGGGCTTACAGAAAACTCAGCAGTATTTTTCAATAAAAATCATTACGCCTATTATATATGTATGTCTGCAATGTGCGCCCTATTTTTATTTGTAAGTGAAGAAAAGTCTAAGATAAAACAAGGAGTAAGTTTGATTATCTTTACTATTATTGTGGCTTCCTTGTCCCTAAATGGTTCTCTTGGACCATATATTGCAACAGCCTGTGCCTTGATTAGTAGCCTTATACTTGGAATATGGCTTAGTCGAAAACATTTACCCAAAATCTTAATAGGGCTAGGAGTCTTTATTCTTGTAACTATAGTAATGAATATGTCAAGAGGTCATTTATATTCTGATCTTCAGATTCTAGGAAATGAATTCTATATGATCTTTGGAGGAGAAGATGACTTATCAGGCATTGGATCAGGTAGGGGTGTCCTTTGGGAACAGGGAATGCTTTTTATAAAAGAACGTCCTATTTTTGGTTGTGGTCCGGCTGCCTTAAGTGATTTATATGAAGTGGCACTAGGAAGGCCAAACAGACCCCATAATGAATTCATTGAATATGGAGCAGTTATTGGTATTCCAGGCCTTATATTTTATGTAATTGCCTTGTTCGTCTATCTAAAAGAGTTCTTTGATAAAAGAAAGAATCTAACCACCCTAGGGTTGGGCTTGCTTTGTGTTGTTATTGCCTATCTGGTTTCTTCCTTAGCTGGTGTCAAAATGTATCATAGTGGTGCTTTCTTCTTTATGTTCTTTGGCTTGTCAGCAGGTATATTTCGCCAAACAGCAAGGGAGTAAGGAACTAGATTAAATCATAAATCGTCTAATTATTAGAAGCTGAAACAAGTAAAATGTCTTTAATAAAATGGAGGATCTTATGAAAAAAAGAAAGATATATCTTTATGCATTGGCCCTTCTCCTGATATTAATATTAAGTTATCTAGTTTATTATTGTATAAATGTAAACTCAGATGATAGTATGGATTTGGGAGAGAACTTAAAGGAATCTAATGATATTGACTGGATGAATTTTAAGCCGTTTGATTTTTCTAGGGAAAATGTTTCATCAGTTACCTATATTAAGGATAGGAGTAATTTGGGGGAAGGAACCAACCTATCTTGGTTTACAGAGGATGAAGAAAAGATACAGGGGGTTCTAGATGCTATAAACAATGATATCTCTATTGTTGGGTATGCTAATGATAGAAATACAATAGAAGGAGACTCTAGTATAGTTATATGGATCGAACTTGCAGATAGTTCATTCCATAGGCTTAGTGTATCTATTAGTAGGCTGATCTATGAGGAGACTGCATATGAGATAGTAAGTGGTAAAAATCTGCTTAAGGATGCCTGGAAGGATGTCTTTAGAGGGCAAGAGCCCAGCTTGATAATTGGTACGGATAAACCGTAAATATTCTCAAAATTGATTGACATTTATTCGGCTATATGATATTATGTCTTAGTGTGCCGCACAACGAGGTATAAGTTTCGTAGAAACTATACGAACACCATAGTTGGCGAGTAATGATGATAGGAGGTATACCATATGTACGCAATTATTGAAACAGGTGGAAAACAGTACAAGGTAGAAGAAGGCGACATCATTAAAATCGAGAAACTTGGTTTAGATGCTGGTTCAACAGTAACTTTTGACCAAGTACTTGCAGTAAATGATGGCAGTTTAAAAGTAGGTAATCCTACTGTAGACAATGCTAATGTTTCTGCAACTGTTGTAGAAGAAGGCAAGAATAAGAAGATTGTTGTCCTTAGATACAAGAGAAAAACTGGATATAAGAAGAAAAGTGGACATAGACAACC
>CAYOAJ010000232.1:0-2909 GCA_964401895.1 uncultured Herbinix sp. | reverse complement strand
ACCTAGCAATTGTTAATGCCCATCAAAAAGACAAAAGAGATATGGTAAAAATCAGCAATCTATATGAGTTTGATGGTCTTAAAAGAGTACAAGTTAATGAGGCCACAATAGGATCTATAGTAGCCATATCAGGAATTTCAGAAATACAAATTGGGGACACCCTATCTAATCCTGAACAAGCAGAAGCCATCCCCTTTCAGAAAATTTCCGAGCCAACCATTGCTATGTACTTTAATGTTAACAATAGCCCCCTGGCAGGTACAGAAGGTAAATACGTTACATCTAGACACCTTAGGGAGAGACTCTTTAGAGAATTGAATACAGACGTAAGCCTAAAAGTTGAAGAAACTGAAACCACAGAAAGCTTTAAAGTGTCTGGTAGAGGAGAGCTACACCTATCTGTATTAATAGAGAATATGAGACGAGAAGGTTATGAATTCTCTGTAAGTAAGGCAGAAGTATTATATAAATATGATGATAGTGGTAACAGGCTTGAGCCCATGGAACATGCAATAATAGATGTCCCTGACGATTTTGTTGGAATTGTAATAGAGAAACTAGGTAGCCGTAAAGGTGAAATGGTTAATATGACTGTAAATGGTACAGGATATAGCCGAGTGGAATTCTCTATACCTTCAAGGGGCCTTATTGGCTATCGTGGAGAGTTTATGACTGACACTAGGGGTAATGGTATCATAAATACCTTATTCGATTCTTATGGCCCTTACAAGGGAGATATCCAATATCGTAAAACAGGAAGTATCATCGCTTTTGAAAATGGGGAAAGCACAACTTATGGTTTATATAATGCCCAAGAAAGAGGTACTCTCTTTATTAAACCTGGGACCAAAGTATATGCTGGAATGGTTATTGGCCAAAGCTCCCATACAGAGGATGTTGAAGTTAATGTATGCAGGAACAAGCAACTTACAAACATGAGAGCTGCAGGTTCAGATGATTCCTTACACCTATCTCCTCCTAGGATACTCAGTTTAGAGCAAGCAATGGAATTTATTGAAGTTGATGAGCTTTTAGAAATAACTCCTGATAATATACGAATTCGTAAGAAAACCCTTGACGCTAACAAAAGAGGCCGTGAACGCAGAAATAATAAAAAAGAATAGATTCTTATAATTAATATAAGTCTATATATAAAAATAGAGTTTATAGTATAGTTAGATACCTATACTATAAACTCTATTTTTCTTTTAACTTTATATTTCTTTATTCTTAATACTGCGAAGTCGCCTATCAGGATATTTATATATATCACCAGCATTATGTATATTATACTGATATACAAGGTCCCTGAAGTAGGCCCTTATAGTATCTTTAGATATTATACGATTATCATTCTCGTCATAAGATAATCGTAAAAACGGCTTCTCATATTCAACTAAGGTTTGCAATGCCCTAGGGCCATACCATGAAAATGCAAAATATACCGCTTCCATTATCTTTATGTCATTATCAGCCATACCATAATCTTTAATATCTATGGTACTTATTCCATTCGCTTTTAGACTCTTATAAAGCTTAGGATAAGGCTTTCCTTTACTGTCTACAATAAAGTCTTCTTGAAAAATCTCTTGGTCATACAATGATAAGCTGAAAGCTTGACAATAATATAATAGATATTGTATAAACTCAGCAGAGATTTCTCCATTAGATTTGTTAATAAAATAATAAGCCATAGCATATATCTTGGAAGACATAATCCTAGATAAGACTGCTCTCCTGCTCTTGCGATATGCAACATCTGTAATATAATCTTTCCTTTCAGTTAACAGATGATAATAATAAACTGGTTCCTCTAAAAGCATATTAAGTTTGCTAGAATATTCTCTAGAAGGAATATCACCTTCGATATACCTTATAATAGTAGTTTCTCCCCATCCTAGCAATTTTGCCAAAGGCTTTTTCCCAATGTGATATCGATCTAGTATTGACTTAATGTCATCAGTTGATATAACCTCTTCATAATCTTTGCTTTTCCCTTTAGTATCCATATCATACCCCTCATCTTTTGCAATCAGAAGTCTTAATTGCTTCTTGATAGCATAAATTTACTTATCATAATACGTGTTTCATATATATATAATACCATTATTTACACTTTATGTATATGATACTTTTGGGTATTTTCGTTATTTATTTAACAATGTCCTAGAACTTCCTGAATTCATTAATATCATGAATAATTATCTTTACTCCTTTTATAAGCCTGTCAAACATCCCGGCACGATATAAGTTAACAATAACCATCCCTACAGGTATTGCAATTATCATTCCTATAATCGAATATAACTGATAGCCTATATACATAAAAACCAAAGTAGATAAAGGGCTAATTCCCACACTATCTCCTACCATCTTAGGTTGAATTACTTGTTTGATTATCTGACATAGTAGATAAATGATCATAAGTCCTACTGCTTTTGGATAATCTCCAACAATTACAGAATATATGGCCCAAGGCCATATAACAGCCCCTGTACCAAATACAGGTAGAAAGTCGAGAAAAGCTGTTCCTAAAGCAATTAACATTGAATATTTAATATCTAATATCTCAAGTCCTAGAAATATAATTATTGCCACAATAAACATTATCTTGAATTGTGCTTTAAAATATCCCCCTACTGCTGTTTTAAAGTTGTCTATTACCATATTGTAATGGCTATTAATAGACGTAGGTATACGTTTCTTAATATTATCAATTATGTCATCTCTTTTATCAATAAAGAAATATGCAGAAATTATACTTATAATAATTATTAATAGAACATCTGCTACATTCCTTGCAATGTTTCCTGCTGTATCTAATGAAGGTAAGCTTATATTCTTAATATAGTCACTTAGGTTACCACCTATGCTAACAACAATATCATCTACAGTTTCTGATATGTTAT
>CAYOAJ010000231.1:0-2928 GCA_964401895.1 uncultured Herbinix sp. | reverse complement strand
AAAATATATATTCATTCTTAAATGTCTCCTTTTATAAGCTTACCACTGCAATTACCCAAACATTTCTATTGATTCTACGCAATTGTTCATTAACATGGCAATTGTCATAGGACCAACTCCACCTGGTACTGGGGTTATGGCACTAACATGGGGAAGTACATCTTCAAAATCCACATCTCCACAAAGCTTTCCTGCCTCATCCCTATTCATACCTACATCAATAATTACAGCGCCTTCTTTAATATATTCTTTATCTATAAATTTGCCCTTACCAAGAGCAACAATTAAAATATCTGCCCTTTTGGCAATTTCTTTAAGGTTCTGAGTTCTAGAATGGCATACTGTTACTGTAGCATTTTCTCGTAACATTAACATAGCCATTGGTTTACCAACTATGTTACTCCTACCTATTATAACACATTCTTTACCCTCTATGGCAATATTATAGCGTTTTAACAATTGTATAATTCCTGCAGGTGTGCAAGAAATATAACCCTTTTGTCCAATACTTAACTTACCAACATTTTGTGGATGAAAACCGTCCACATCTTTTTCTACATGAATAGAATTTATAACCCTATCTTCATCAATATGTTTTGGCAGGGGCAGTTGTACCAAAATACCATTAACTTTAGAATTCATATTTAACTTTTCTATTAAAGAAAGTAGTTCTTCCTCACTGGTTTCCTCAGGCATCTTATATGCAAGAGATACTATACCTATGTAATCACAGGCCTTTCTTTTATTTTCAACGTAAACAGATGAAGCCGGGTCATCTCCTACTTGTATAACTGCTAAGGTGACTTTTATATCTTCCTTTAACAGATCAGTTACCTTTTCCTTAAGTTCATCTTTAATAATGGATGATGTTTTTTTACCATCAATAATAACCGCCATGAAATATCTCCTCCCAAATTATAATAAATTAACCAATAACTATTATTCTAGTATATTCAATCTATAATAACAAGAAGAAAAGTTACGAAAACGTTTTGCTTTTTATAAAATATGATATATAATGTATGATATGTAATTTTGCTTTTTAATATCGTGACATAAATAAGATCTAAAGACACATTAAAGAAAAGGTAGGTAACATGAAAACAATGGACAAAAATAAAAGAAATAATAATAAAGAAAATTCCATGTTTCACTTAACATGGCCTATATTTTTACAAAGCATCCTTACTATGTTGGTTGGAAATGTGGATCAATACATGATTTCCAGTTATTCAGAAAATGCTGTAGGTGCAATATCTAATGCTAATCAAATTATAAATTTGCTACTTATTTCATTTTCTATAATTAGCGTTGCTACAACTATATTAGTATCTCAATATATAGGAGCCAAGAATACAGAAAAATTATCAACCATATATAGTTTGTCTCTCGCTGTTAACTTAATATTTAGTCTTGCTATTGCAGCAGTTATTTTCTTATTCTCTAGTCCGATTTTGACCTTTATGAGTCTACCAGATGAGCTTTTTGCAGATGCATCTACTTATCTTAAACTTGTTGGGGGCTTTATATTTTTAGAAGGTTTAACAACTACCTTTTCAGCAATTCTTAGAGCGAATAAATTAATGAAAGAAAACCTAATTGTTGCTATAGTAATTAATCTTATGAATGTTATTTTTAATGCTATATTAATTAACGGCCTAGGTCCGATACCCGCATTAGGAGTTGCAGGAGCAGCCATAGCTACTAACATTAGCCGTTTTGTAGGGCTTTTAATATATATTTATATATTTACCAAAAAATTCGATGCAAAGATTTCATTAAAATATATAATACCTTTCCCTAAAGAAGAGTTTAAAAAGATGTTATCAATAGGAATTCCATCTGCTGGTGAATCTATTAGTTATTCTCTAGCAATGACTATTATCACAAAAATAGTTAACATGATAGGTATTGTTCACGGAACTTATATTATTAATACAAGAGCTTTTGCCAAAACTTTTTCTTGGGTTTCATTTTTATATGCCTCAGCAGTGGGTCAGGCCTCTCAAGTTGTTATAGGTAACTATATGGGGGCTGAGAATGTTGAAGAAGTTGATAAACTAGTTAAAAGAACTCTTAGGAACGCAGTACTTATTGGACTAGGAATATCTTTGACCTTATTCATATTTAGTGATTCCCTATTTGGTTTGTTCTCAACTGATCCACGGGTTTTAGAACTGGGTAAAAAGATTATGTTTATAGAAATCTTCTTGGAATTAGGAAAATGTACAAACATAACTTTGGTACGTTCCCTACAGGCAACTGGAGATGTGAAATTCCCGACTATGATTGGTATTATCTCCATGTGGTCTATTGCAGTTGGAGTAGGTTATATCCTAGGAGTAAAACTTGGTTTAGGACTTATAGGTATATGGATTGGTATGGCACTGGATGAAGATATACGTGGCATTATCTTTATGATTCGTTGGAAAAAAGGCGGATGGAAAGATATTAGATTGGTTGAAAATAAAAACTAAATAATAAGGCTTATAAATTTCTTCTTAACTGAAGATCTTTATAAGCCTTATTTTATATCCTTTCATATATTTATTTTCTAGTACTAATCTATCCATGATAGAACAACTTCCTCTAATCTTTTAAGATGGTCATTGCCTGTTACATACTCTTCTACTTGATCATAGGAAAATCCCCCTATTTTAACTTCCAGTTTATCTATTAAAAATATACTTAAAAATACAACTAAGGCACAGACAGTTCTTATAAGTAAAAATTTAAAGGATTTAACATCTTCATCTCTTACACAATTATCTTCAATCTCGTAATCCATCTGAGGAAGGCTCGTATCCATATACTTTACGTCTACTTGCAAGGAGTCCATCTGTTTTAGGCAAGATTCCCTAGCCTGTCTAATATATTCAGCTCTTGATATCTTAGGAAAGTCATCTTCCCCTTCTTCTATTTCCTTAG
>CAYOAJ010000230.1:0-2938 GCA_964401895.1 uncultured Herbinix sp. | reverse complement strand
GCCATGAGGGAAACTCTCCAATGTCTTTCTTCCCATAATTACTGCCTTATTAGTTGTTTCTGTCCGAAAAAACCTTTGGTCCTCCGGTATTTGAACTAATAGTTTGTTTTTATATCCTATCGCCCAGTTACTGTCTACTGCTGCAATAAGGTTCATTTGCTCATCGCCTTTCTATATAATTATTGTCTTGCATATACTCCTCTTATTATATTGCTACAGGAATCTTGTCCACTTTAGGTCCATGTTCATAATCTCTAAGTTCAAAGTCATCCTCTGTGAAATCATAGAAATCCTTAATTTCTGGATTAATCCAAAACTTTGGTGCTTTATAATTAGGTCTATCAAGTAAGTCTTTAATAATTGGAACATGCCTATCATATATATGTGCATCTGCTATTACATGAACTAATTCTCCTACCTTATATCCACATACTTGCGCTAACATATGAATTAGAACTGCATATTGACATACATTCCAATTGTTTGCTGTTAATATATCGTTGGATCTTTGATTAAGTATACCATTTAATACAAGCTGGTCACTATCTTTTTCTTTTGTTACATTAAATGTCATACTGTATGCACAGGGATAAAGATTCATCTCATGTAAATCCTGGTGTACATAAAGATTAGTTATAATTCTCCTGCTGTAAGGATTGTTCTTTAAGTCATATATCACCCTATCAACCTGATCGAATTCTCCCTCTTTATATTTATGCTTAACCTGATACTGATAGCCATAAGCCTTACCTATGGACCCATCTTCATCTGCCCAACTATTCCATATCTTACTGCTTAAATCATTAATATTATTAGACTTCTTCTGCCAGATCCATAAAAGTTCATTAACACAGCTTTTAAATGCTAGTCTTCTTAAAGTCAAAGCAGGAAACTCCTTAGATAAATCATATCGATTTACCACTCCAAACTTCTTTATTGTATATGCATAAGTACCATCTTCCCATTTGGGTCTTACCTTTTCTCCTTCAGTGCTGGTACCATTTTCTAAAATATCCTTACACATGCTTTTAAAAACATCATCTGCGTAACTCATATTGTACCTCCTTGGTATTTCTTCTCTTTCTATCTTATATTATAGGTAAAAACTCTTTTCATATCAACTAAAAAAGTATTATATATAAAGATTGCATGGGACTAAGCAGGATTATCATTAGTCCCATGCAATTCTTTAGATAGGCATCTGTATATTTATATTATAAAGCAAGTAACTGTCCTTCAACGAATTCCTTAATCTTTGTTATGTTTGTATATTTCTCATAGAGTCCACCCTTAACAACTACTAAGGTTGGAGCCTGCATAATATTATGGTCTTTTGATAACTTTGCATTCTCCTCGCCGTCAATAATAGTATAAGGTATATCACCTAGAGTTTTCTTAGCAATCTTACAGTTGGGGCAAGTCTTTGTAACAAATAAATATAAGCCATCTTCCAAACTACTTGCTTGTTCACTATTTGACTGACTTAATATATTAAGGCCCTTTAAAGGCATATCTCTTGATTTTTCCTCTTCGTACAGCCTTCTGTCCTTGTACTCTTGCGCCTTCCCATCATTCCAATTTTGTACCGGGCGATAATATCCTGTAATACGGCTGTAAACCTCAGCTCTTTCCCCACAATGTGGACAGGTGAATTGCTCTCCATCTAGATAGCCATCATTCTTACAAACAGAATAAGTAGGTGACATTGTGTAATATGGTAAGGTATAGTTCTCTGCAATAGTTCTAACTAACTTTGCAGCAGCCTGCCAATCTGGAAGTTTCTCCCCTAAGAATGCATGGAAGACTGTGCCAGAGGTATAAAGGGTGTGAAGTTCGTCTTGAAGATCAAGAGCTTCAAATATATCCTCAGTATATCCTACAGGTAGATGAGAACTATTAGTGTAATATGGAGTATCCCCTTCTTTTCCTGCCGTCTTAATTCCTGGGAATTGCTTCTTATCCATCTTGGCTAATCGATATGTTGTGGATTCAGCTGGAGTTGCCTCTAAGTTGAATAAATCTCCGTACTCCTCTTGGTAATCGCTTAGATGTTCTCTCATATAATTTAGAACCTTAACTCCAAAAAGTCTAGTTTCCTCATGGGTCAAATCTTCCCCTAACCATTTAGCATTTAATCCAACCTCATTCATACCAATTAAGCCAATAGTTGAAAAATGATTTTCAAAACTTCCTAAGTAACGCTTAGTATATGGATATAGTCCCTCATTAAGCAATTTTGTTATAACCTTTCTTTTTACATCTAAAGAACGGGCCGCAACTTCCATAATATCATTTAAGCGGGAGAAGAAAGCTTCTTCATCAGATGCTTGATAAGCAATCCTAGGTAAATTAATTGTTACAACTCCAACAGAACCTGTACTTTCCCCAGAGCCAAAGAAACCACCTGATTTCTTACGAAGTTCACGAAGGTCTAATCGAAGTCTGCAACACATTGAACGAACATCACTAGGATCCATATCACTATTTATATAGTTTGAAAAATAAGGAGTTCCGTATTTTGCAGTCATTTCAAATAAGAGACGATTATTCTCTGTATCAGACCAATCAAAATCCTTAGTTATTGAATAAGTAGGTATTGGATATTGAAAACCCCTTCCGTTGGCATCCCCTTCTATCATAATCTCTATAAATGCTTTATTAACCATATCCATCTCTTTTTTACAATCTTTATATTTAAAGTCCATCTCTTTACCGCCAACAATGGCTGGAAGCTCTGCTAAGTCTTCTGGTACTGTCCAATCTAAAGTAATATTAGAAAATGGGGCCTGAGTTCCCCAACGACTAGGCGTATTTACACCATATATAAAAGATTGTATACACTGTTTTACTTCTTTATAAGTTAAATTATCCACCTTTACAAAGGGAGCTAAATATGTATCAAAAGAAGAAAAAGCCTGAGCTCCTGCCCATTCATTTT
>CAYOAJ010000229.1:0-3011 GCA_964401895.1 uncultured Herbinix sp. | reverse complement strand
GTTCTATCAGTAAGAATTATGTTCTTTGCACCATCAGCCATTAGAAGCTCTGCAATTGCTGAACCAGCTGCTCCTGCACCACTGATAACGATCTTAAGATCTTCCATCTTCTTATCTACTAATTTAAGTGCATTAATAACACCAGCTAAAGTTACTATTGCTGTACCATGTTGGTCATCATGGAATACTGGAATATCAATTTCTTCCTTAAGTTTTTCTTCAATTTCAAAACATCTTGGAGCTGCTATATCTTCAAGGTTAATTCCACCAAATCCAGGAGAAATCAATCTTATAGTTTCAACTATTACATCAACATCTTGTGAATCAATAGCTATTGGGAAGGCATCTACGTCTGCAAATTCTTTAAAAAGTACAGCTTTTCCTTCCATAACAGGTAGAGCAGCTTTTGGACCTATATCTCCTAAACCTAATACAGCTGAACCGTCAGTAACTACGGCTACAATATTGCCTTTTGAAGTGTATTTATATACATCATCTTCATTTGCATGAATTTTTCTACAAGGCTCTGCAACTCCAGGAGTATAAGCTAAGCTTAGGTCCTCATTTGTATTTACATTTACTTTTGAAACAACTTCAATTTTACCTTGTTTCTCTTCGTGTAGCTTTAAACTTTCTTCATTATAATTCATAATCTTGCTCCTTTACTTTTTATTATTAAGTATTCAATCTATATTATATTGAATATTTTTTGCTAAGTCAATGCATTTGTTTAAAATTTAACAAAGTAAATTCTTTGTTAAATTTAATAAACCTTTTTAGTTTTTTAATTTCTTACTAAATTCTATTGAGGGTAAACTAAAAAATTTGGAGCCCCATAATAATCCCTAGCCTCCGAAACCAAAGCCTCCTTACCTATACGAGTATACATTCCCTGAAAATCCTCTCCATAGATAAATAAACCAAGAACAAATGAAAAAGGGGAAACCGATAAATTTCCTTCCTTATCAAATTCAACAAAGTCAACTGGATTAACATCTATATATTCTTGATAGATGTAGTCTTTTCCCAAAAGATCTTTTAATAGCCTCTCCCACTCAGCCTGATCGTATTCCCTGCCTGCATAAACTCCTTGAGAAGCATATCCATGGTGGGGTTTTAAGATATAAGAGTCCTTGTCCTTAGCAACTCTTTCATAGTCTTCCTGACTTAGAAAATCAGCTGTATAAGGTATATGATCCAAGAGAAATTCATTTTCCTCTTCTGTTAAAAACTCTTGGCTTTGCTTGTCCAAGAGAATCTTAAAGATAAGCTTGGTGTGCATTAGTTGAGATCTAAATGACCCTAGCATCATAAAAGCTCCATCCCTGTAGGCATCTAAGAAATCACTAATATCATTATACCTGTCCATCAAGTCTGCAGTTACAGCCCGCCTATAAACCATGTCTATGACTTTATCATCATAATACAAAGTCCCATCTTTATAGGTTAAGCCCCTAGGATCTGCAATCAAGCAATTATAACCCATGTCCTCATAGGTCTGGCGAAACCTTTCAAATTCCAGATTTGAACCCTTATCAGTAAAGTCAACAATAGCTACTTGAGGATTTGTCTTACCAGTACTTTCTTCATAGATAGAAACTGAAGTTTTCACCCAAGATTCAAAAAGTTCAAATTGAAGGACTTCATTATCTTCTCTAAACTTCTTAAAGGCCTTTGTTTCAAGCATAAGCTTTCCAAGAACAGAATCCGCATTCATTAAGGAAGATCCATCTGTATTAAACTCACAAAACTTAAAATCCCCAGGTCCATTGTAGAACACATCATATCTGCAAATAGGTACAGGCATATCATAACCTGGATCTACTAGGATTAGCTCTTCTAGGTCTTTGGAGAATTCAAAAAGCTTTCTATACTCTGGATTTTTAACATATTGGTCAGTAACTTTCCTGGTAATTTTCATTATAATCTCAGCTATTCTTTGGAATTCCTTGCAATCTTCTTGTGAGACAAACATCCCTTGATAGGTTACAGGAATAGGCTCTCCTCTGAATACGGCTGTTGAATTCTTAGCCCTATCAACTAATTCTAAATAATCCTTATAATAGACTTCTGGTTTTTCCTTTACTATATTTATGTATTCATTGGTAATCTTCTCATTAAACATTCTTACACCTCAACTTTCACTAAGTCCATGGCAGTATCCATTCCTTCTTTCTCTAAGACCTGGCCGAAAATGTCCTTGGGACTCTTGCCTTGATCTAGAATCTTCTTCATGGGCTTTAAATACTTCCTTTCTTCCTTATGCAAGGCTTGGTAAGCTAGATCATATAGATAAGTAGCCCATTCAAGATAAGTCTTCCCTAGATAGAGTCCTTTAATTCCCCTAGTCTTACCTTGCATTCTCCCCTCTTCTAGATCTTTATAGGTCATTTCATTAAAGTCTTCCTCTAAGCTATTAAGATTCATCTCAGAATACATAAGCCCCTTGATTAGGGCCGTAACAGCCATATTTAAGGGATAGGGTAATGAATCTATCATCCTAAACTCCAGATACTTCTTCAACCTCAAATCTGGAAAGACTATGGATATGGCATGTAAAATTTCCTTATCACTAGCCTTATCTGGATCAAACATATCCTTAAAAGGCCTACCTTGGGTTCCTTCTAAATGCCCATCTGTATCAGTGAAAATAATATCATTATTTAAAATATATTCAGCATAGGATGCATAAGATAGCTCCTTATCAAAAGCAAAAGCCGGAACCCCGGACCTTTCTGAATCAGTATTCTCCCATATTAATTGTCTTAAATTATTCCCCTTATACTTTTCCCCTTCAAAGAAATAAGCATTGTCAAAAACGTTATAGAGAATTGGTGATAAAGCATTGCCTATTCTGAACTTTCTAATAAAGTCTTCTTCACTGAAATAATCTATAACAACTTGAACAGCAGCCGTACCCTTCATCATATTGTGAGCATGGCTGCCCTTACTCTTGAAATGTTCATACATATAGGAATATCTTCTCTTAGGTGAGATCTCTATCTCATCAA
>CAYOAJ010000228.1:0-3059 GCA_964401895.1 uncultured Herbinix sp. | reverse complement strand
CATCATTTTCATTGACTCCTGGAATCTCCTCTAGAAATTTTCTTGTTTGATCAGGTGGAAGCTGCAAGACTATTTTCATTGACAAGGGACTCTTGCTTCCTTTTATAATTGTGAAAGCAATCTCCCTTATCTCTCCCCACAGAACTGCGGGGTATTTCCGTAATTCAATCTCTTCTTCTGTATAAAATTCTTTGTAAAATTGTCCTGAAACACGAAAGGATGTAAAAGTGTTAATCTCCATCTCTTTTAGTATTAAATGATCAAAAAAAGTACTTGCCAAAAGTTTTGCCATAAAATCTTTTACAGCAGGTATGTTAAATGATATCATATTTTTCCTCCAAGATTGTCTACACTATCATTAACCTTATAAGGTAAAGTACTATTAATTGCACAGGGTAAAAGATATAAAATTCTTGTTTTGCTTCTTTGCCCTTTTCACCTTTATAAAACCATATAAACACCATAGATAGCATGGCAAATATTCCATTTAAAATATCTCCACTTAAGTAACCTATCACTATAAAAATAGACATTAATTGGAGTCCCTTACTTCCTTTAAAGAGATAAAATGCTACAGCTAGTAAAATTCCCATATAGCTGTATTCTGTAAATAGAAAGGCTGCTAAAAAAGCAAAAGCTAGGGTTGCCAAAGCATTTAAAATATTAATCACTAACATTTTGTCCCTATATTTTTCCTCTATCATAATTAGAACTCTTATACACAATACAGATAGTAATAAAGTAAATAATAGGTTTTGACTTTTTAATTCTATAGGTGCGCCACTTATAAGTAAGTTATATGGTATCTCTGCAATGATTGCAAATATAAGCAAATTTTTAATATACTTATTCTCTTTTTCCTTGTCTCTTATGCCTGTAAATTCTTCTACTAAAATAAAGATAATAAGAGGTAGGGCAATAGTACCAAGGCTCCTCAGGATAAACTCTAATAATGATAAGGTTTCATTAGCTTGAAAACTTATTAATCTCCCTAAATAATCTGATAATAGAGTAATAGCTGCAATAATCTTTAAAATATATATAGTCATAAACTTTACCTCACATCTTGTTTTATTTTTACTCACTCATTTTAACTAAAATATGAATAAAAGTCAAAACTACTTGCAAAAGAAAGATAATAAGATAAAATAATATAGTAATGAAAGTTATTCAATTAAGAAATGGAGACATTATATGAAAAAAACATCAACTTTTATACAAAGACACCTTGCAACTCTTACATTTGTTGCCTTATATGCAGTTATTTTCATTAACCATCTAGTTGTTGATGGTTTTGATAGAAATATTCAAATAGAAATGTTACTGGTTGTATTACCATTTTTATTGGTGGCTGTAATTCTTGATTATATACTTGCATATGATAGTGGCTTGCATGAGGCCTTTAGAGTTGTTGCACAGATTTTACCTTTTAGCCTAATTGCACTAATTATACTCTCTGGCTTTTTAACCCTTACATCTAATAATTCTAGTTCTTTATCTGATGTTTTGGATTATACTTATATGCTCTTTATTGCAGTTCCTTTCTTTATGGCAAGCTATAATAAGGAGAATAAGAAGGCTTTGATCTTTTCCATCTTGGGAACTGTGTTTTTTGCAGCTGTTTATATATACTTAACTACTGGAACATATAAGTTAGCTACTGGAGGACAGGCCTTTATCTACTTCCTAGCTTATTTCTTTATCTTATATTCTGCCTCAATAATAAAAAGGCTACCTTTTATGGGGCTTATAATTGGAGGACTTGCTGGTATTGCACTGCTTATAATGCGCTTCAAACCAGGCAGTATGTCTATGTTTAGCTATACATGGGATATGGATATAGCCATAAACTTTGAAAAGCTTACTCTTGTAATTTTTATTGTATGCATTTTAATTAGATTTACTGGAGCCATTGTTAATAAGAGACAAAACGTTAGTAAAATCACCCATAGATAGATTAAATAGCTTCTACATCTCCCTGAACTTTTGATACCTCTTGTCTAAGAGGCTATCTATAGGGAGATTTTTTATTTGTCCCAAGCTTTCTTCTATTACAAGCTTAACATCCTGAATAACCTGCTTTTTATTATTATGTGCCCCACCTTCTGGCTCCCTAATAATACCATCAATAATTTGGTACTTATATAAGTCTTGTGCAGTTAGCTTCATTTCATTTGCTGCCTGCTCGGCTTTAGAAGCATCTTTATATAAGATGCTTGCAAAACCTTCTGGTGAAAGAATAGAGTATATGGCATGTTCTAGCATAAAGATCTTATCCCCGACTCCTAAAGCAAGGGCACCACCACTTCCCCCTTCTGATATTACAATAGAAATTATTGGGGTTCTTAACCTCATCATCTCTGCCAAATTACTTGCTATAGCTTGACCTTGCCCTCTCTCTTCTGCCCCTATACCACAAAAAGCACCTGGAGTATCAATAAAACAGATTACTGGCCTCCTAAACTTTTCAGCTTGTTTCATTAGTCGTAAGGCCTTTCGATAGCCCTCAGGATGAGGCATGGCAAAATTCCTTGCAATATTTTCTTTTGTGTTTTTGCCCTTTTGCTGGGCAATTACTGTAACTGGCAAATCATCCAAAAAACCTATTCCAGCTACTATTGCCTTGTCATCTCCAAAACACCTGTCACCATGAAGCTCTAAAAACTCATCAAATATTCCTTCTATATAATCAAGTCCCGTAGGTCTTAGGGACATTCTTGCCAACTTTACTTTCTCCCATGCTGTTAATTCCATAAAACTAAACCTCCATACTAGCTTCTAATTAAGAATGTATTCTTAGAATTCTTCCTAGGGTCGTTCTCATCACATCTCTAGCTACAATATGGTCTACAAAACCATGGTCCAAAAGAAACTCTGACCTTTGAAAGCCTTCAGGAAGTTTCTGACCGATAGTTTGTTCAATTACCCTTGGCCCTGCAAAACCAATTAATGCACCTGGTTCCGCAAGAATAATCTCCCCTAACATGGCAAAACTTGCAGTTACACCCCCAGTAGTTGGGTCCGTAAGCACTGTAACATAGAGAAGTCCAGCATCGTCA
>CAYOAJ010000227.1:0-3059 GCA_964401895.1 uncultured Herbinix sp. | reverse complement strand
GTATAGTCATTCCAAACACCAACTGCAAACATCAAACCAATTGATGCAAGAGCTGCTTTTGAGAGAGGAAGGACAATTCTAAAGAAAATTTTCATTGGAGAGCAACCATCAATACGAGCTGCTTCAAACAATCCTTGTGGAATACCTTCAAAGAAGTTTCTCATAAGTACCAAGTTATAAACATTGATACCATGTTTGATTACTACTACCATAAGATTATCAACTAATCCTAATTGCTTATATACTAAGTACTCAGGAATCATACCACCAGTAAAGATCATGGTAAACAATAAGAAGTATGCAAAGAAGTTACGTCCTGGCATATCAAACTGTATTAATACATAACCTCCAAGGGTTGAAATAACCAATCCCAATAAAGTTCCTAAAGCAGTAGAAATAATTGAATTCAAAAAGGGTCTATAAAATGCTTTCGTTTCCAAAATAACCCTATATCCATCCAATGTAAACTTTCTAGGTAGAAGTCTAAATTGGTATACACTCATTGCATCAACGGAATCCACAATAACTTTCCATATAGGAACTAGAATTGCAAGACCGATTAATATAAACAAAAAATAATTAACTATAGGAAAAACTTTAACTTTCTTCCTAGGTTTTCTATATGCTGTCTTTTCTGCCATTTCTATACCTCCTATACAATTCCGCGACCGCGTACTTTTTTACTTATTTTGTTACAGATAAGTACTAGTACACAACCAACTAATGATCTAAACAAACCAACTGCAGTAGAGTATCCATAATTAGGCAAGAACGTAGCAAATGTTTGTCTATAAATATAAGTAGCTACTACGTCTGATACGCTTCTAACCGCATCATTGTATAAAACGAATACAGATTCAAACAAGTTCATAACTTTAGCAAGATTTAAAATCATTACTGTTATAACTGTGTTTGCTATAGATGGCATTGTTACAAATCGTATTTTCTGGAATCGAGTTGCACCATCAATATCTGCTGCTTCATATAATTCTGGATTAATTCCTGCTAATGTTGCTAAGAAAATAACGGTTCCCCATCCTGTTTCTTTCCAAATATTAACTACATAATATACAAAACGCCACCACGACTTATCAGCCAAGAAATAAATACTTTTTGCACCTTCTTCTAAAATACCCCAGTCCTTCAACATACCGTTTACCATACCGGTTGCAGATGGAGATAAGAACAAGCTGAAAATAGATGCAGCAACTACCCATGACATAAAGTGAGGTAAATATATTACAGTTTGCAAAATTTTCTTTGCAAACAAATTTCCCATTTCATTTAACAAAACCGAGATAACAACAGATGCAACCGTTGTTATAATTAGTTTTAGTATACTTAACTCTAATGTGTTTATAAAAGCTGTCCAAAATGCTTTATCAGCAAACAACTTTTGAAAATGTGTAAATCCTGCATACTCAGGCGCACTGGTTGGATAATAATTTGTAAAAGCAAAACGAATTCCCAACATAGGCCAGTATTGTGTGATTATAACAAATATAAAAACCGGTAAAAACATAATGTAAAAGCCCTTATGGTTCCAGATTCTTTTACCTAATGGCTTTTTGACTACCTTGATAGTTCCAGCAGATGCCTTCTTTTCGCTCATACCAATAGCCTTCCTTTCCTTGACCCATCTCTCTCAATAACTTTTTCTCTATAATTCTTAACTATAATCTTCATAATTCTCTACTCACTAAACGCTTTGTCATAACAACTGTCCTATCGTACCTACGATAGGACAGTTAATATTTAACTTACTACTTAAATAGCATAAAGATAAATGTCTATTATTCTGCTGCTTTGTTCAAATCAGCTAAAACTGCTTCTACGATATCAGCTGATGCTGCTTCGTATGTTGCCATTGCTTCTTCTACGTCAACACCTGCTGTAATAACAGAGGTAACTACGTCAAGTTTCAAGTCATTTAATGTACCTGCATTCTCTGTGTAAACTTGAGAAGAAGCTGATTGTGGAGCATTTACTGCATTAGCAGTAAAGAAGATATTTCCTTGTGATGCTAAATCTGTAACAGAACTATATCCGTTTGTTAAAGGAGCAATTACAAGAGCTGGATCTAAGTGGTTCTTTTTCCATAATGTGTTAGGATCATTTGGAGATGGTTTCATATGGAAAACACCTTCTTCATAATCGTAAGGTTTAGCTTTTTCGCCTTCACCTACAACAAAGCTCTCAGCTTTTGTTGACCAGTGAACATCTTCAGCACCATATGTCCATAATGTCTGAACAGTACTACCGTCCATCATTGTTTCAATAAATGCATCAAAGATTGCTTGCTCACGAGCATCGTTGCCATCACCATCATTGATGATACACCATACAGGAGCTTCACGGTTAATATAAGCACCGATTTCAGCGATTGGGTTAAGCATTACAAGTTCTGCGTCAACTTCACTCTTAGTTAAAGAGTCAGTTAAGTTCTGATACCATGTACCTGCCCAGTAAGTGAATGCACCGAAAGATCCAGCCTGATCAGCAGAGAAGAATTTTTCACGAGCATCTTTGGTTCCCATTGTTAGTGTTTCAGGATCAATTACGCCTTCAGCGTATGCTGTCTGAATTCTTGTAAGAGCATCTTTTGTTGCCTGAGAGTTAAATCCGTCAACCCAAACACCACTGTCATCCTTTACAAATGTAGGATAAGCGTCTTGCCAGAATTCTGGTAAATAGTTAATCCAAGGTGCTTCTTCGCCTAAGAACTTAGCTGCAGCAACACCATAAGTATCGTTAGCACCATTTCCGTCTGGATCTTCGTTAGTAAATTTCTCTAACATTTCATAATAAGAAGCATAATCTGTAATGTCTTCTGCTTTTAGACCAACAGCGTCTAACCAAGCTTTCTTAACATAAGTAACACAACCGTTACCGTAAGCAGGTGCAAAACCTAATAATTTACCATTAACTTTAATGTTTTCGTTAATTTCTGGTGTAGTGATTCTTGAGAAGAAATCAGAATTTTCATATGCTGAAGTCATATCCCATAATAAAGTATCACCTGCATCATTAATTGTTACACTTGCATACTGTGCATACAT
>CAYOAJ010000226.1:0-3068 GCA_964401895.1 uncultured Herbinix sp. | reverse complement strand
CTTGCTATGGCTAGTCTTTGTCTTTGTCCACCTGATAGATTTGATCCATTCTCTTCTAATCTAGTTTCATACCTTAGGGGTAATTCATTTATAAATTCATGGGCACTGGCTTTCTTAGCAGCATCTATCACTTCTTCTGTTGATATATCATTTAGTCCTAGGGTTAAGTTTTCCATTATGCTTCCACTGAAAAGGAATGTTTCTTGAGGTATATAAGCTATCTTATCTCTCAAAACTCCAATATTTATGTCTTTTATATTATTATCATTAATTAGTATCTCTCCCTCTTCTGCTGTATATAGATTAAGCAAAAGCCTTGCTAAAGTTGTTTTACCTGACCCACTTTCCCCTACTAATGCAACTTTTTGTCCTTGCCTTATATTTATTCTTATATTCTCAAGCACTGGTCTTCTAGTTCCATAACGAAAGGTTATGTTTTCAAGTAATATATCTCCTCTTAAAGAGTCTAGTTTCATTTTTTTATCTTCAATTTCTGTCTTTTCTGGCTCTAGATCTAATATCTCACCTAATCTTTCACCAGCAACTACTGCCGTCTGCATTTGTGGCTGTAAGTTTATTAGATTTTTAACTGGATCCAGAAAGTATCCGAGCAATGAATTAAATGTTATTAACTGTCCAACAGATAGATTTCCCTGTATTACGTTGTAGGCACCAACCCAAAGAATAACTATTCCTCCTGTTAGCTCAACAAAAGCAACTAAAGAGTTTTGTATGTTCCCAACCGCTGACAACTTGAATACACTTTTTAACAGCTTTACAAACTTTGTCTCTGTCTTGCGATTAACTTCATTTTCAGCATTATAGGCCTTAACAGTCTGAATACCATTTAATGATTCTATCATGTAGGAAGTAAGCTGTGCATTATCTTCCATCTGCGTCTCATTTAGTTTTCTATATGGCTTGTTAAAAGAAAAGACTATGATAAAATATAGGACCATTACAACTATTGTTACTAAGAACATCCGGCTATTTTGTATGTATAATATAATTCCTCCTGCAAGTGCCATCAGCGTGTCTATCATAACAGTTAATGTTGCCCCTGATATTGCATCTCTAACATTTGAGGCATCATTAAATCTTGATATAATTTCACCTACTTTACGAGAACCAAAGAAGTTCATAGGTAGTTCTAATACATGATTGTAATAACCTAAAAGTAATGCAATATCTAACTTCTGGCTTAAATACATAAGTAGATAAGATCTAATTGCTCCAAGCAGTACTTTAAATAAATTCAGGAGAATTACTCCTATAGAAAGTACATGTAAGGTTTTTATTAAACCAGCTGGTAAAATGTCATCTAACAATACTTTAAAATAAAATGAACCTAGTATCCCAAGGAAAGTAATTAATAAGGAGGCCAGAAAGATATTTAATATTAATCTTTTTTGTGGTTTTAGGAGGTGAAAAAATCTTTGGAAAAGCCCTTGTGTTTCGTCACCTTTCTCAAAGGTATCATCTGGAACCATCAAGATAAGAACTCCGCTCCACTGATATTTAGGAGGTTTCCCCTCTTCTGCCTTCTCACCAAAGAATTCTTCAGGGGTTAGTTTTACTATCCCTTCAGCTGGATCAGCAATAATAACCTGCTTTTTAGTTATTTTATGTATAACTACGTAGTGTAGTAGTGAACCATCAACGATAACATGAGCAATACTTGGAAGAGGAAAGTCTGTAAAAAAAGCTTCCTTGTCTCCTTTTACTCCTTTTGCTGTAAATCCTAATTGGTTTGCTGCTTTTATAATTCCATAAGCATTGGTCCCTTGTTTGTCTGTTCCTGCTACTTCTCTTATCTTAGATATAGAGGTTTTAAAACCATATTGCTTTGATATAGTTGCCAGGCAAGCCGCACCACAATCTGTTATATCATGTTGTTTGACACAGTAGTATTTTTTAAACATTTTTATCTTCTCCGGTTGGTGTATTTAGTGTGTTTTTTTAATTTGACATTAATTAATATAGATAGTTTTATATTTACATTCTTTATTGATAAAAAAGCCTACAACATTTATTATATTTTGTTGACTTCCAACATTATGAGCTAAGCATTATATTGTTGCTTATATACTTATGTATGTATTTTTTTATATTTAATTATTTAATTTTACATCAAAAATATAAATAATGTAATAGTATACATTTTTTTCAATGGATTTATATTACTATATCATCTCTAAAAAGTCAATGCTTTTTACAATTTTATGTATTTTGGTATCATATTTCGTCATTTTATCCATGTTTTATCATGCTTTTACGTACTTTTCATATTTTTATAATATTTAGGAGATGGATGTTTATTATCCACCTCCTAAATAATAAATTTTATTTCAAACTAATTAATTTAAACATATATTTTTATATTCAATAAATAAAATAGCTAAAGTAATATTGTTAGAATATCTCAACATCTAATTTTGTGTAAAATATATGGGCATTATATTTGTCTATCCCTTTAAATTATAGATATATAACGCCCATAATTTTTCTTACTTTACATTACTTATTCAGAATCCTTAGAAAATACTGTAAAATTGGTGCTACAACAGCATATGCAGCAGTTATAGGTGGTCTATAACCTCCATTTACCTTGTCCATCTTTTCAATCTCACTTAATGGTTCAAAGTCTTTTAAAATCTTATCAAATTTATTACTTTTCATTGGTTTTCCCCCCTTCCTCAACTATTTTACTCTTGTCATTACAATTGATGCTCTATAATAATGCATCTAGATTCCTTGCATTACTACCTTGTGTTTTTTCGCATTTCTTAGTAATTCTTCCGCTTTATCATCTAGCTGTTGTTCTTTTAATACAATATATAAGTCAGAATAACTATCTGGATAATCTTTATCTAAAGCCTCATACATATAGTTAATTCCCTCTTCAATATTTCCTATTTTATATGCAGCGAGACCTAATCCCTTTTTTGCATATTTATTCTGTGGATTCTTGTCTAAAATAGCCTCATTAATTACTTTGGATCCAATATAATCTCTCTGAAAAAACCTTATAAAACCATCAACTTCTTGTAATCTTTCACTGTTATGAC
>CAYOAJ010000225.1:0-3086 GCA_964401895.1 uncultured Herbinix sp. | reverse complement strand
AAAAAATATAACCCCAACCCACCCCAATCAAACTGTATATATAAATGGAGAATTGATTACAACCGTAAGAGCAACTTATGTTGATGGCTCTGAAAAAACTGTAGTTGCAGAGACAGAATTTCTCACATCTAATCTAGCCACAAACAAGTCAGTTATTCTTTTATATACTGTTATAGTTGATGGAGTCACTATAACAAAATCTTGTACTATAAACGTTACTATTATTCCAAAAAACGATACATGTAGCAATGGTCATATATATAATCTCAATGTTGATGGTTCGGAATCTATTTGTCCATACTGTGCAGGTTTGCTTAAGTCCCTGTCTATACAAGAACCTGAAGATGGCAAACTAAGATTGTACCGTAATCCTAATGCTAGTCTAGAGGAAGAAGGTCTTGTACTTAGGGCGGAATATTTAGATGGACATGTAGATCTTGTTTATTCCGGCTATAAGGACAATCTAGTTCCTACCTATGTGGGCTTGCAAAGGGTGACAATAGGATATAAAGGTTTTTTTACAAGCTTAGATGTAGAAATATTGAGAAACAAAGGGCAATGTAATAAATGCTTTTTATATTATGATCTTTATATGGATAATAAAGATCCAGGATGTCCCTATTGCAGAGCAAGAGTTCCTATATTTACTGGCCATATTATGAAGTATTACAGAGATATTCATGAGGATGAAATATTAAAGAAACTTTATGAAGGTGAAGGGATCTACTATTTTAATAGAGGGGATAAGTTTGAAGTATACACGGAAAGTAATGATGGACATATAAGATATGCATTTAATGATTTTATTAAGGATGAGCTAATGAGAGAGGAGATGGTGAACAAGTGAAACTTTCTCATTTGTCAATTTTATTTGTAATTATAATGATAATAGTAATAATTCCAGCTAATACTGCTACAGAAAATCTAATAGCTGTAGCAGAGGGAAAAGCTACTATGGATTTTTATATAAACCAGGCCATCGATAATGGTGCCTTGAAATTAATGCAATATAAAAGTTCCGGAGAAGAAGTTGTTAACAAGGAAAAGGCTGTAGAAAGTTTTTTCAATTCTCTTTATGCATCTTTAGGAATATTATCTGATTCTCTTGCTTGTGAAAGGATACTAGCATACGTTCCTGTTATCTTAGTTACGACAGATAATGGTTATTATCTAATGTATCAAGATGTGTATATAGCTAGTGACAATAAATCTTATATTAGTAAAAGATGGACTGAGAAGATTCCATATGTGTATGAGGATGATAATTTCATCTATCAACTAACAACTACTAACAATGTAACTATATATGATAAGAATAATGTGATTGATTCTAAGGGAGAAGATAAACTATATAAGATCAATATAAGAAGCTTTCAGTCAAATCCAGACTTCAGTAGGATATCTAGCATGTTGGACAACAATTGTCTACTTAGATTAGATGAAAGTGATTATGTAGAAGTTAGGCAGCAGGCCATAATAAGTCAGATAGAAAATGATTTGTCCTGGTATGTTTCAAGGCATAATGATATAGCTAAGAAGCTAGGCATATCATACGGTTTTGCCATGCCTGTAATAAATGCTTCTGATTGGCAAAAGGCCTTAGAAGGGACAGGTATTATGGTCTTTTTCCAAGGGATGCCTCTCCAGCAAGCAAGGGGAGAGTTTTACAATAACTTTGCTTTTGCAGGAGCTGGCTTAAGAAAGAAAGCTGCATATTATATTGAACAAAAAGACTGGTTTTATATATATCATAAGGAAAGTTGTAGTGAAATAGAAGAAAATTTATATATAAGCAGAGAACAATATGATACCGTGGAGGAATGTGCAAGGCTTGGAGCTTATTCCTGTGAGATATGTTGTCCAGGTGGAGTTCATGCACCGTCATATGAGCCTTAGTAGTGCAAAAAGTATATTGCTTATTGACTTATGCAAAGGAAAAGATTAGAATGTATATGGAAACTTTTCATAATAATAGTATGAAAAAGTAATAAAACTAGTATGAAGGGAGATTTTCATGGGGGAGAGTAAAAGAGAAATTTCTAAAAGCAAAAGATTGGTACTACTGATAATGTTGATGACTATATGCATGATAGGATCATTGAAAAGTCCAGAGGGGGAGGCAATATCAGCTCAGGACAAACATATTAGGGTAAATGATTTTATTGAACATTTAGTGCGTCAAGCAAAAATACCGGTAGATAAGTCAAGTGATAAACCTTATATAGATGCCGCTATAGAGAAGGGTATCTTAAGAAAGGGAGACTTTGAGGATTATAAGGACTATCTAACAAGGGGAGATTGTGCGGTCCTAGCAAACAGATTAGATGAATATCTTCATGGTAAATACTATGGTTATTCAGAGGAGCTTTATAACTTTCTAAAGGGCTGCGAGTATTATAAAGGAAGGTTGTGCTATAACCTTGAGGCGGGGTTGTATCCTGCGGGAAGGGATACTTATAAATATAAGGCCATAGACTTTTATAATGATAAAGTTAAATCAATTATAGACTCTTCTTATACATTTAATAGAGAAATTAGAGTGGCTTATATAGATCTTTTTGAAGAAGGAGAAATATTAGATACTTATTTAGAAATAGGTTATAAACCGGTTCGAGAAACTAACTATACAGGTATAGATTCAATAGAGGATGACCACCCAATTATTAAAGATTGGAAAAATGTAATTGATCAGGAAAGAAAACTTCAAGCCGTTTATGATAAGAGAATAAGTGATATGGATAGTATTCTAGAGGAAAAGAGACTAGATATCGCTAATATAGTAGCAAAGGGAATTATCAAAGGCTTTAATAATGGTATGTATGTTCAAAACCGTGAATTCAGAGCTGATAGAAAGATTACAGCAAAGGGTGCTAAGAATGTAATCTCTATGGTGATAAACCCTGAAGAAAGATCATTAATTAGCCCAGATGGACAATTAATTAGAACAAGTAAGCTTCCTAAGAATGCAGATAAATATCCATATATTCTTGCTTGTTTTCCAAATGAGTTTTATGAGATGCCATTGGAATTTGAAACTCGTGATATATTCAGATATAAAGATTATGATATAAGATATCCAGTGGAAA
>CAYOAJ010000224.1:0-3113 GCA_964401895.1 uncultured Herbinix sp. | reverse complement strand
GGATTTAGAATATCCAGTGCATCTTCAAGCCCATTTATCATATAATTGTGCTATGTTTTACCACAACAATAACATAGGTAGGAAAAAAATCAAATAAAAAAGTTTTATGGAATTATAATATAAAGAGCTAAACGGATAAATCCATTTAGAAAAACCATAGAAGAACACGTGAAGATTTTGTGAAAACTATATTGTAAACTTGACAGAGCTGAGACTACCTGCTATAGTACATATAGAACAAGCAAACAGAACAGTAATATAACAAGGTTCTTTATATGATAAGCATAGTTAAAATTTTAAGGAGGAATGTTTTATGTTATTACCAATTATTTTAAAGAAAAATTATGTAGACAACTTTTTTGATAGTGTGTTTAATTATCCAAGTAAGTACAGAACATCTTCCAGGTTAATGAATACAGATGTTCAAGAACTGGAAGATGAATATCAAGTTGATATTGAGTTAGCAGGCTATGATAAGGATGATATTAAAGTAGAATTAAAAGATGGTAATTTAATTATCAATGCTGAGAAGAAAGAACAGAAGGGCGAAAAGGCAGAGGATGGTAGATATATTCGTAAGGAACGCTATAGTGGAAGCTGCAGAAGAAGTTTCTACGTAGGTAAAGATCTAAAGCAAGAAGATATTAAGGCATCCTTTAAAAACGGAGTACTTAGACTTATACTTCCTAAGGATAAAGAAGTGGAAGCAGTTGAAGAAAAAGGATATATACCAATTGATGAATTATAAAAAGCTAATTCAATAAAGATTATTGAGTAATAGTAAAAAAGACAGGAAGTTTTTTGTAAACTCCCTGTCTTTTTTCTTGTTGGCAAGTGAATTGCCCAAAACTAATAGTAAATCATATGAACCCTAGCATACTGGATACCTAACTCAGCTATTGCCATACCCATTGCAAAAAATGAAAGAACAATAATTAAGAAAAATGCTGTTTTATCATACACAAGTTTATTTTCTTGATTGGTCTTTTTAAAGTTTGCAAACAATATTTCCGACCCAAGAAATATAAAAATAATAGGCCATAATTTAAATATAAATTCATATGATAAGCTGTCAATAAAGCTTCCTAATAAGAAAAGTAGGCCAAATGATATTAGTATTATCCCTAAAGTGAAGGTTCCCACCTTATGAGTTCTCATTTTCTCCTCCTCCTTTATGGTCACTTTCATCTAACTCTTGCTTTTTCCCCCGGATCAAATAAACTCCCAGCAAAATAATAGCAAAGCCTATAACAAGTTGTGGCATATAGTGGCCAAATGAATAGATAAAGTGTCTTAAATAATCTGGTAGTATGCTCCTAAATATGGAGTAGAAGTTATTCCATAGGATAGTAAAACCAATAACAATAAGTGCCACAGCAATAATGTTTCGATATTTTTTCTGAATATCCTGGAAAGACCTATCCTTTAAAAAATCAGGGGGTAAGATATAGTTATCTTCCATTGCATAGAACTCCTCATCTGGTGTGGACCGTATATTATGGACATCAAAGAAACTGTAGAACCACACTATTACAGCCATAAGCATAAGTGGTCCAATATTTAGCCAAACACTCATGAAAAATATAAGGAAAAATCCTGACATAAGGCTAAGGCCTCTTTTCATAAATCCCATATACATATGTCCTGCCCCTGGTAATAGGGAAAATATAAATGTGAAAAAGTTATTCTTCTTTTTGATCATTTTCTGTAACCTCCGTATCTATAATTGTATTTGAAAATTCTAAAAGCTGAATGGTGAATTGATCCATTTTATTTCGTATTGAAGATGTAAAAGAGGGTTGATCCGCATAGGTCAGTATCTTCTCAGTAGGAATCTCATTTTTTATATTGCCAGGATAGTCAGTCATATTAAAAGTAAAGACAAGCAAGGCAAGAGCAGCAGCGGAAGCGGTAAAAACCTTAAGGCTATAAGTGAAAAGTTGCATTCTCTTAGAAGCTGACTGAGGCTTTCTTTTTTTCTGTGATTTTATGTTTTTTGTGCTACTAAGTATATTGTCTTTCATATCAAAAGGGGCTGAGATTAATTCTTCTTCCATTGACTCTACCAGTAGATAAGAACACTTATCACATGATCCAACATGTTCTAGAAACTTCTCTAAATCAGTCTGGCCTAATTGACCTTGTTGGAAAGCTGTCATATCTGAAGCAGATATATGTTCCTTAAAATTCAAATCATTTTGCAGATTATTCATTTTATTATTCACTTTTCACTACCCCCTTCTAAGTACTTTTTCCTAAGCATGGCCCTGGCCCTATAAATCTGGGTTTGGACTGTCTTCAACTTCTTACCTGTTTTCTCAGCTATCTCAGCGGCCGTCATCTCCATATAGAAATAATCTATAGCAATATCTCTGTAAGGAGCTTTCAGATTGCTACATCGCACATAAAGTTGTCTCCTTACTTCATCTTCTAATGCATTCTCCTCAGGGGAAGAACCTAAATCTTCTTCTTGAAGAAAATATCTTTCTTCAGTAGGTACAATCCTTCGACTAGCAGCTTTTAAATAATCCAAACATTTATTTGTAGCAATCCGGCCAAGCCAGGCTTTCTCATGTTGCCGGTCAAAAGAGTGGAGGTTTTTGTAGGCGGAAATAAATGTTTCTTGCGCTAGATCCTGTGCTTCAAAATAGTCACCGACTATCTTAAAACATATTGAGTAAATTAAGTTTTGATAAGTATCAATTAAATACTCATAGTATTGGTCATTGTTAATTTTATCCGCCTCCTTTCCCACTCATTAATTATAACGATACTGCAAGGCATTTGTCTTCAAATTTATGAAAATTATTTTTATATGGGACAGGGGGTCAGGTCCCACTATTGATTAATTATTAAAGATATTGTAATCTATAGGAAAGGACATAGGTGAGTTATCTTGTCCAAAAGGGAGGGCTATTATGGATTATAGAAGTAGATTATTTAAACATAAAGATTTGTATGATCATAAAGGAACAGATAGACTTTTTGTAAATGCAGTTAAAAAGAATGTTCATTTTCATAGAAAGAACTCTAATGAGTATAGTAGGATTCTTCAGAGTAGGGGATATAATAGTAGGGATATAAAATCTGTTGATGATTTATATAAGTTACCT
>CAYOAJ010000223.1:1129-3115 GCA_964401895.1 uncultured Herbinix sp. | reverse complement strand
AAGGCGTCTAAGATGATTGGAGTATATCCACTCTCATAACCTGCATCAAATGTTAGGTAAATCACCTTAGATGATGCATCTCCAATATAATAGGCATTATACCGCTTTAATTCATCAGCTGTAGCATTTGCAACGGGTGGTTTACCGTTTTCCGGAAAACCAAGGCCCCAATTCTCACCACTTGAAGTTTTTAACTTATCTTTACCATAGGCGTTTTCTATTAATGCGATCCCACCCCCTAGGCAATAAGCTAAAACAAAAAGTAAAAAAACCATAAGTGCCCTTTTAATATTGACCTCTTTGATTTTTTCTATCATATAACAATAACATCCCATAATATATTAGTTAATATATTATATTTACATAAGTCAATTAACATGCATTAAAGTCAAATAAAAGCAAGGAATAGTTAAATTCCTAACAATCTAGTTGCTAATGCAAAATAAATCATTAAGGTTATAGTATCTACTATAGTTGTAATTAAAGGACCTGCCATAATGGCTGGATCTTGATTGAGTTTCTTGGCCAATATAGGTAGAAAACCACCAAGTAATTTAGATAGCATCACTGTAAATAATAAGGTCAAAGAAACTGTTAAAGAAATCATTATGCCTATTTGTTCTAAAAAAAATAAGCGGGCAAAGTTTACGATTGATAAAACCGTACCAACTAAAAGACTTACTCCTAACTCTTTCCATAAAACTTTAAAAATATCTTTTGTTTTTATGTCTCCTAATGCTAACCCTCTAATAATAAGTGTAGAAGACTGGGAACCTGAATTACCTCCAGCATCCATAAGCATAGGTATAAATGAAGCAAGTATCACTATGGATGACAGAACTTCATCATATTTACGAATGATTGAACCAGTAAATGTAGCTGATATCATTAATATAAGTAACCAAAAAATCCTACGTCTGGCAAGATCACTTACCTTTGTTTTTAGATAACTTTCTTGAGATGGTTGTATAGCAGCCATTATTTGAAAATCCTCTGTGTTTTCTTGGTCAATTATATCAACAATATCATCTATTGTTACTATTCCTACAAGTCTCCGCTCACTATCCACAACAGGCATTGTGTTAAAATTATATTTTTTAAATTTAAAGGCTATATCCTCTTGATCTTCTAGTGTATTAACATAAATCACTTTTTCAGACATAATATCTTTTACTAAATCAGTAGGTTCACTTAAGATTAATGTTCTTATTGTCACTACTCCTTCTAGTATCCTTTTATTATCTATAACATAACAGGTATCAATAGTCTCTTTATTAACTCCTGTTCTTCTAATATTTTCAATTGCCTCTTCAACAGTCATTTCCCTTTTCAAGTCAACAAACTCAATTGTCATTAAACTACCAGCTGATTCATCTGGATACTGAAAAAAGCGATTAATTGTATCCCTTTTGGTTTTTTCTGTGTTTTGCAATACCTTTTTCACTACATTGGATGGCATCTCCTCTAGAAAGTCTACAGCATCATCCAAAAACAATTCATCAACTATTGATTTTGTTTCTTTATCAGAAATAGATTCTACAATAAATCTTTGTTGTTGAGATGACATGTAAGAAAAAGATTCAGCAGCAATATCTTTTGATAGAAGTCTAAAAACTTTCAAGAGTTTATTAGGCTCTAATTCTTCTAAAATCTGTGCAATATCTGCTGGATTCATTTTATTAATTTTTACTCTTACATCAGCATACTTTCCTTGTTCCATTAAATCCATTATTTCTACATTCATATTCTTCTCCTCCCTGACAAAAATAATAAGCAAGTAACCTTTTACAATTTTATGTATAAAAGGTTACTTGCTTATTATATCAAACATATCTAAAAAACCCAATAGCTTTCTAACATTTTATTCACTCATCGGATATACTTTTCCAATGGGTATTGTGAACATAAAGCCAGCTCCTGAAAGAGACTCTTCTGAAATTATTTTTTGAACCGCTGTCACAGCCTTATCAACCATTTCTTCATCCT
>CAYOAJ010000223.1:0-1119 GCA_964401895.1 uncultured Herbinix sp. | reverse complement strand
AAGGAATTTTACTATGTTCATTCTCAACAATAGCCCTACCCATTCCCTGACTATCTAATATAGTGGCCCCACTTATTCCTTCATCCACAAAACTGGAAAGAAGATCTTCTAGATAATCAATTGCATTTAACACAACAACTAGAACATACATATTATTTACCCCTTTCATTCAATCTTTGACGTATCTGCTTCTATTATTTCTTTTACTTCCTTATTTTTAACTTTCTTTTTTTTCCTTACCGCCCCATTAATTTCTCCAGCACTATCAATGGCAATCTTTGCAAATATAGGGCCTGTAACCTCATAGATTAATACACTGAACATAATAATAGTACTTATAGCTATTGCATACTCTGGTAGTTGTTGGCGTACTAAAACTAAAAGTCCTATAGATATTCCACCTTGAGGTAATAAAGCTAGGCCTAGGTACTTCCTTATTGCTGGATCTGCCTTAACAGCTTTAGCTCCAATCCATGCACCCAACATTTTTCCACCTGCTCTAGCAAGAATATAACCTATCCCCATAAGCCCAACTGTTTTTAAAATACTTAAATCTAAACTAGCACCTGCTAAGGTAAAGAATAAAGTAAATACTGGAGCTGAAAAAGCATCTACCGAATCAAAAACCCTCTTTGATTTTCTATACATATTAACAAGTATAGTACCCATTATAATACAGGTTAATAAGGATGAAAAGCCTAACTGATTAGATAGACCTGTTGCAATTCCGATTGCAGACAATGAAATCATCTGAAGTTTATCTTGTCCTCGGGCCTTTTTTGCAACAAAAACAAGGATTACACCCATAATTGTTCCTAATAATAAAGAACCACCAATCTCAATAAGAGGTCCCTTAATCATTTGTGGAACGGTAAATTTTTGGTCTCCTATAGATATTTTTGCAAGGGATATTGCAATTCCAAAAGCTATAATTCCTAGCACATCATCTAGGGCAACAACTGGCAATATTGTCTTTGTTAAAGGTCCGTCCGCCTTATACTGCCTAATAACTAAAAGTGTGGCTGCTGGTGCAGTGGCTGCTGACATCGATGCAATTACAATACTAAGCGCAAATGGTTGCTTAAATATAAAATAAATAACTGCGAAAACCAAGGCAAT
>CAYOAJ010000222.1:0-3123 GCA_964401895.1 uncultured Herbinix sp. | reverse complement strand
CTCCTTCTTCATACTTATTAAAATCAATATTGCAGTAAGCTGAATCTTCTTTACATTTTGCTTCGTAGTATTCTTGAAGAGGCATACCAGCAACAGTAGCTAAAGACCAAGGTACAAAGGAAGAATCACCGTGTTCTCCAAATACATAAGCATGTACGTTTTGTGGATTAATATCTAAACTTTTAGATATACTTGAGCGAAGTCTAGCAGCATCCAGCATAGTACCAGAACCAATTACTTGATTATCTGGTAATCCAGTTGCTTTTAATAGGGTATAGGTAGTAATGTCAACAGGATTACTTACAACAACATAGATTGCATCAGGAGCATATTTTACAAGTTCTGGACCCATCTCTTTCATAAGGTTCACATTGTTTTGTGCTAAATCTAACCTAGTTTGACCTTCTTTTCTAGGTATTCCTGATGTAATAATAACAATATCAGAATCAACAACGTCTGGATATTCACCAGCATAGATATCTACTGGAGGACAGAAGGGGGTACCCTGTCTTATATCCATTGCTTCTCCTTTAGCCTTTTCTGAATTAATATCAATAAGAACTATTTCGGAAGCTATTCCATTCATAGTTAGTGTGTAAGCAACAGTAGCGCCTACGTTACCTGCACCAATAATAGAAATTTTCTTTCCCATAATATCATTCTCTCTTTCTGTCGTGATAAATAATATAATTTTAAAAAAACTAATAGTTTTTTAAACATCACCTAAGTTTAATACATAATGGTTTAAGTTTCAAGTAAAAGTACAAGAATTCAACATCATTCTATTAGAAATGTTACTACAATATTATTATTTACTAAAATAATAATATAAATACATTTTGTTTCTCTTTTAATCTGTTAAGAAAGCAATGCCAAAAGCCTTAGGTCCAGCGTGTGTACCAACGACACTTCCTATCTGGCACAATTCAGTATTATCTAAATTGTATTTTGCATCTACTTGTTCTTTAAAACCTACAGCCTGATTAATTGCTTCTTCTGTGTTTCCAGTATATCCAAATATGGCTGGAGCTTTAGGATATAACTTGCAATTATCAATTAACTTTAGAAGACGCTTAAGGCTTGATTTATAGCCTCTAGCACTACTTATTAAGTCAAGAGATCCATCTTCTAATTTTATTATAAGTTTTATATTAAGCAAACCAGTGGCTACAGCCACGGTTTTAGGTAAACGTCCTCCCTTATGCAGGTAGTCAAGGGTATCAAATACTGCAAGGAGCTTGACTCTTTTTTTGGCATCTTCTATAATGCTTACTATTTCCTCAGCTGATTTGCCTTCATCTCTTAAAGAAATAGCATATTTTACAATTAGTAATTGACCAATAGTTGCTTGTGTAGAGTCAATAATGTGAATCTTAGGATAATCTATCATATCCTTTGCTATATTAGCACTTTGGTAAGTGGCACTAAGTGCTGATGCCAGTGTAATTACAATTACATCTTCTCCAGCTTCTTTGGCTTCTTGATAATAGGCAAGATAGTCATCTGGTGATGGTGCACTTGTAGTGGGTAATTTGTCTGATTTTTCAAGTTTATCATAAAAAATATTTGTTGTAATATCTATTCCTTCTTTATATGATTCTTCACCAATATGAATATTAAGTGGAACAATATTCACTTGTAACTTTTCACCCTCACTTAAAAGTAAATCAGAAGGGGAATCTGTAATTATTTTTATGCTCATATTCTTAATGTACTCCTTTAGTATTTAATTTTTAATAGATTTTTATCAGTTTATCTTTTATTACTATAGAAGTCAAATAATAAAACTATAATTCATTGACTTGATTGACATAATATTTATTATAAATTACCATATACTATATGAAGTCTAAAGACTATTAAAGCAAAAGGGAGGAAAAAGATTGGACAATAAACTAACTAATTCAGAACGTTTTATAAACACATATAACAGATTAGATAAATACATGAGAAAATATTCGACAAAAGACTATTATGAAAGTCACCCATCATTAATAGATACTATGGTAAGGAGAGGCGATGTTTTATTTAAAAAACATTGTGAAACACTAAAACAATTTGCAAAACTTAGGAATGCCATTGTTCATAGTCCAGTAGACAATGATTCTAGAGCAATAGCAGAACCTCACGATAAAGTTGTAGAAGGATATGAAAAGTTTTTAGAAATAGTTATTAATCCTCCTTTAGCAATTGATAAGATGTCTATACCAGATAAAAAAATATATAAAACCTATCTTAACTCCAATGCTTTTGAGGTAATAGATATAATGAAAAAGAATATGTACTCCCACGTTCCAGTAGTAGAAGATAATAAATTAATTGGCGTCTTTAGTGAGAATGCTATATTTTCATATATTGCGGATAAAGATGTAGTTACAATAGATAAAAACACTAAGATTAGTCACTTTAGCAATTATATACCCATTGATAGGCACACAACAGAAAAATTTATTTTTACACATAGGAAAACAACAGTTGCAGAAATCGATGATATGTTTCAGGATGAGTACAAGGATAATAAAAGGCTGGGAGCAATTTTCATTACTGAAAATGGTAAAGAAAATGAAAAAATCTTAGGATTAGTAACGCCTTGGGATATAGCATCTTATGATGATTAACAAAACATATTTTGTTAATTAAATCCAGTATTGTTTGGTGGTCTGATCTCAATTATGGCAATTATTATTATAATCATTATTTTAAATAAATATGGTTTTAATAGAAAAACTTTAAATATACCTTTATTCACCTGGACATTGGTATTAATTTCTTCATTGATTTTTCTTTTTTGGGACTATATATCTGCAATCAGATATTGAAGGAGTACCAGAGATAGTTGGATTGCATACCGCTTCCCCAATACCAGGTTTATTAATGAGAATGTGGAAGAATGATTTAGACACAATATATAATGAAATTTTAGTGAAACATCCAGATGCAATTGTTGCCGGAGATTTTAATGCAAGTCCAAGACATGGTTTATTAAGCAAAATAGATACACATGAAGATGTATTGGCTTATCTACCATTTTATAAAAGAGGAAGCTGGCCAGTAATACTCCCTAAGCCACTGCGAACATCCATAGATCATATCTTGATACCAAAAGGTAAGTATGTAGTAGAT
>CAYOAJ010000221.1:0-3128 GCA_964401895.1 uncultured Herbinix sp. | reverse complement strand
GAACTTTCTGCACCACTTACCAGTGCGATTAATGCATTTAACCATGCTTCCTCAAAGCTCACGGGCTCCGGATGCAAAAAATTCAAGGGATTAGTTTTATATGAAAAAACCCAGCAAAAATATTTCCCTTTGGCATCAGATTTGATTTCCGCAATAATGCTGTCATACTGTTTTTCGTATTCACTGATTGAAACATAGGACTCTTCTACAGCTGTAGTGTTAAACTGTGTATAGTATGACATCATTTTTGCAATTTTTCCGTTGTATGATCCTGTATAAAATGAATCAGGAATAACAGTTTCATCTTTACCATATCTGATAAACCCCCAGTTATCCATAGCTACAAGAGGTACTATGTCATTAGGATTTATTATGTTGTGGATATTTGTATAGCTAGCTGCTTTTTGTCTTGAACATACAGATGTGCCCAATCCTCTTGGAGGTTCAAAACAATATGCAAAAATATTCTTTGGTTATACGTTTATCTCACCATTTATGCCTATTTTTCCACTTTCAGTAACCTCTCCAGCAAGAAGATTTACTGTTGCACCGCCTCGGCTGTAACCAGCCATCCACAGTTTTACTGGTCCTTTGATTTCCGAAGCATATTTGGATACATAATCATTTAGGAATGTCTTTGCAACATTCTTGGCGATGAGAAAACCATAATGATTTTCTGTAAGGCCGAGTTTAAAATTTCCACCCCACTCTGAGAAATAATTTCCACCTCTGGTTGCAAGAGCAATTAGAGTATAGTCTCCATCTTCAGATTCAATGGTTTTCATTCCTGCAATTACGCCCATTGTATCAAGCTGAGGCTCTGTCTTGAAATCATCGTTTACTTCAATGTTTTCGAATCCAATATCGTCTAGAAGAAGGTATGAATTGGTCCATTGTGTCTTGCTCCATGAAGTTCTATCACTCTCGTTTGATGCAAATGTAGAAAGTGCAAAACAAAGTGACATTGTTGAAAGACTGGGGTTATAAACTGCTGCATCTTCATCAAAATACGCATTTTCAAAATAATATTTTGCAGTATAATCATTATCTTCGTGCGTTGCAGCAAAATGAAAGGTACCTGCACTTCCATAAATAACCTCTTTTGTCATTTCACCAAACACAAATTCGAAATCATCCACATCATAAACTGGATAATAACAGTCTTCACTTGCTATATCTGTTAATACTAGCTGAAATAACTGCGCAACATCCTTAACAGAATCCGGACAGTCTTCCATTAGCATTGTTAAACCTATGGTATAAATCTTTGCTTCTCTTGCTTTGATAGACTCAGCATACTCGTACGCCGAATTTGAATATGCGTATATTTGTACTCCTGTATATCCATTCCTCCAACCGGCACCTACGACCCTACTATCCCAGTGTCCAGTATACGAATACTCTCCTTCATTACACATTCCAGGTGATACTAAAACTACTGATGTTATTGCAGCACTGTTTGTTATTGTAGAAAGCTGTGAATCTGCCATTTCTAATGCCGCGCACATATTTTTATTTCCACCGACATTATACAGATTATTTATGCTTTTCTTTATACTTGCAATATCATTTGTAAAGTCACTTACAAGCCTGGCCGTACTTCCGTATGAAATGATAGAAACATAAATGTCATCCTCACTATCGTCAAGTGACTCTGCAAACTTGGTAGCTGCTTTTTTAACTTCCTCCATAGGCGAAGACGCGCTATACAAGAGCTCCGTGTGATCCGCATTATAAAAATTGGAGCTTCCTGAAGTGTCTACTGTCAGTACGACATACCTTTTGGTTTTTTCGGCCGCATTTACATTTATCGTACCAATAAGCCCCAAAACCACCACGAAACTGATAACTAAGGCAATAATACCATAAAACCTGTTACTAATTCTGCTATTGTGTTTTCTCTCATGTACTTTTCTCCCTCTTTCTTCCTATTATATTGTTTGTATTGTAATTCTTTATACAAATTATACATATTATATTACTCTTAACATTATTATGCAATAATATTTCTTATTTAATACAAATATATGTATAAAGCGACTTATGTTCTGGGGCTTTTGCTCTTTATTTGTTTTTTAATATAATAGGGCAGTAGACTTACCACTGCTATCCACACCAAACCGTATGTGAATCTCCTACTACATCCAACTACTATTATCCAGTCGATGGTAGTATTCCAAATTTCAGTATGCAAACAGACTTATTTCAGCATATGTGCAACAAAAAAGACACCTACATCTAGTTTTTTTACTAAACGTTAGTGTCTTTCAATTATTTATTAATTCAGATTGCAATAGATTTTAATAGTTCTCAATAAGTCCATACACTAATCAAGCCGCTCAATCATCGGAAATTATATTTACAGACTCAACTGGTGACCCAATACACAAATATGATGTAGATAGAAGAATTGAGGAATACTGTAACAATATTTGTATAGCAGGAAAAAAGAATGGCATAAAAAATCCCAACTTGATCAATGTTGGGCAGAAAAATATAATTAATTAGATTTATTATTTTGGGAAATACTTTTATAGAGTAAATAGTCTTGGTTTCTACGAAACAATATATTACAAATGTATGTAATTGCGGTGGTAATTCTTCGGAATCCATTTGTGGCGAGCTGTTGCGATGGCTTGCCTTTTTTTATTACTAATACTTAAAAATATCTGCCTAGATATTCTCAAAGTTTTCTCAAAGTTTTCTCAAAGTTTTTATGATTTATTGGTTATAATCTGTTATAAACTTGTAAAACTATTACAAGCACAAAATGGCTATAACCCTTGATTCTACTAGCTTTCTTAAAAGCTGCCTAGCGGAATCGAACCGCCGACCTCCGCCTTACCAAGGCGACGCTCTACCGACTGAGCCACGGCAGCACGCATATTCAATATGCAACATTAATAATATACAATACATTCTATGAATTTGTCAATATCATTTACGTTCGTTTTCCAGAATCTTCTCTGTCTTACTCTTGATTCTCTGAAGGGCATTATCAATCGTTTTCGGACTCCTGTCCAAAAGTTTTGCGATCGTCTTATAGTCTGTCCCCAGTAAATGCAGATATAAAACTCTGTTTGCAAGATCGCTTAGATTTTCCTTCAACTTATTTTGCAAAATCTGGG
>CAYOAJ010000220.1:2526-3134 GCA_964401895.1 uncultured Herbinix sp. | reverse complement strand
TTGTGGTTCAATTAGGTCTGCAGGACGAACAGTTATAGGCTCTGTATCTCCAATAGCCTTCTTCTGAACTTCAGGATTAAATGGTTTAGCCGTCTTACCATATTGTCCAGATAATAAATCCTTAGATTCTTTGGGAATCATCTTATAACGTTCTCCGGAAAGTACGTTAAGTACTGATTGAGTTCCTACAATCTGACTAGATGGAGTAACCAGTGGTGGTTCACCAAAGTCTTTACGCACTCTAGGAACCTCTTCAAGTACTTCATAAAATCTATCTTCCGCTTTTGCTTCTTTCATCTGTGAAAGTAAGTTAGATAACATACCACCTGGTACTTGATATAGAAGGGTCTTAATATCCACTCCTAAAACCTTAGGATTAAGCAGACCAGAGTCTAATGATTTATCCTTAATTGGGCGAAAATAATCTGCTATTTCAGCTAGTAATTCTTGATCATAGCCCGTGTCATATTCAGTACCCTTAAATGTCTCAACCATAACCTCTGTAGCAGGTTGGCTTGTACCTAGGGCGAATGGTGACATAGCTGTATCTATAATGTCACAGCCTGCTTCTACTGCCTTCATATAAGTCATAGAAGCAACACCACTAG
>CAYOAJ010000220.1:0-2516 GCA_964401895.1 uncultured Herbinix sp. | reverse complement strand
ATGGGTATGAATATCAATAGGAATCTTAACCTCTGATTTTAAGGCTGTAACTAATTCAGTTGCAGCATAGGGTACTAATAATCCTGCCATGTCCTTGATACAAATAGAATCAGCACCCATATCTTCTATTTTTCTAGCAAGATCTACATAGTAATCAACTGTATAAGTTTCCCCTAATGTATAACATACAGCAATCTGAGCGTGTCCATTTTCCTTCTTTGTAGTTTTAACTGCAGTTTCCATGTTACGTAAATCATTTAAGGCATCAAATATACGTATAATATCAATTCCATTGGATAAAGACTTTTGAACAAAATACTCAACTACATCATCAGCATATGGACGATAACCTAATAAATTTTGTCCACGAAGTAACATCTGTAATTTTGTGTTCTTAAAACCATCTCTTAATTTTCTTAATCTCTCCCAAGGATCTTCCTTTAAAAATCTTAAAGAAGAGTCAAAGGTTGCACCGCCCCAGCATTCTACTGCATGGTATCCAACCTGATCCATCTTATCAATAATAGGTAGCATATCATCAGTAGTTAATCTAGTAGCTATTAAGGATTGGTGTGCATCTCGTAATATGGTTTCAGTTATTTTAACTGGTTTTTTTGCTTGATTAGCCATTAATTTACCTCCTGTTCTATATTTCTGTTCTATATTCAACTTCATTCAACTTCTTTCACCTAAAAGTTATCCAAAAATTGCAAGAAATACTCCTGCAGCAACCGCTGTACCAATAACACCAGAAACATTAGGACCCATAGCATGCATTAGTAAGTAGTTACTTGGATCTGTTTCAGCACCAACTTTTTGTGATACTCGAGCTGCCATAGGAACTGCAGATACTCCAGCAGATCCGATTAAAGGATTAACCTTTCCTCCAGAAACCTTATACATAATTTTACCTATTAAAACTCCAGATGCGGTTCCAATTACGAATGCAAAAAGCCCTAAACCTATAATCTTTAAAGTGCCAAATGTAATGAAAGCTTCTGCGCTAGTAGTAGCACCAACAGATACACCAAGTAATATAACAACAATATACATAAGTGCATTAGAGGATACTTCAGTTAATTGTTTAACAACTCCACTTTCCCTAAATAGGTTACCAAGCATTAACATACCAACTAATGGAGCAGTATCAGGTAATAGAAGAACCACAACTATTGTAACAATAATCGGAAATAATATTCTCTCTAGCTTTGATACTGGACGTAATTGTTCCATTTTAACTTTTCTTTCTTCTTCAGTTGTTAACGCTCTCATAATTGGTGGTTGAATAATAGGAACAAGAGCCATATAAGAATATGCTGCTACAGCAATGGTTCCCATCAATTCTGGTGCCAATTTGCTTGCTAAAAAGATAGAAGTTGGTCCATCTGCTCCACCGATAATAGAAATAGCTGCAGCCGCCCCTTCTTCATAGCCCAATAAGATAGCTCCCAAAAATGCAGCAAAAACACCAAACTGTGCAGCTGCACCTAATAAGAAACTAGAGGGGTTAGCTATTAATGGTCCAAAGTCTGTTAATGCCCCTACTCCTAAGAATATTAATGCTGGCCAAATACCTAGCTCATCTCCTATGAAAAAATAATATAAGAGTCCACCAGCAGTTTCATTACCTGTTGCATCCACTAAAGGTGGAGCCATAATACCAGGGAATAGGTTAACTAAAAGCATTCCGAAAGCAATCGGAACAAGTAATAGCGGCTCATATTCTCTCCTAATTGCTAAGTATAGAAAGAAACAAGCAACAAAAATCATTATAATATTTTTATAAGTAATATTATATATACCTGTATTTTCAACTAGTTTTATTAATATATCGCCTAAATTCTCCATCTTTTTTACTTGAACCTCCCTTATTAGAGATTTTCCAGAATAAAATGTTTATATTACAAAAACTCTTAATTTAATGTGGCTAGTAAGTCACCTGACTCAACGGATTGACCATCACTTACATTTATACTAGCAATAGTCCCATCCTCTGGAGCAACAATTTCGTTTTCCATCTTCATTGCTTCAAGTATTAGTATAACTTCGCCCCTCTTTAAAGATTGGCCAGGACTTGCTTTAACAGAAATTATCTTGCCAGGCATAGGGGAAGTAATCTCTATATTACCTTGTGCACCAGTAGCAGCAGGTGTAGCCTTTGGTGCTGGCGGTGGTGTAGCCTTAACTGGAGCAGGTGCAGGCTGAGCCTCTACAACCGGTGTTGAAGGAACATCAGCTTGTACTCCTGTGTTTTCTTCTACAGATACTTGATAAGTATTACCATTAACCGTCACTGTATAGTTTTTCATCAATATAATCCTCCTTATTTGACATCAATCTGTCATATTCAATATGCGCTTTTCTCAAAGCTATCTTCTACCATAATTTGTTTTTCGAATGGAACGAACTATAAAGCCGTCTTCTCCTACATTCAAATCTGTTCCTTGATATTCCTCTTCTCTATAGGCTTGAATGGCAGCTGTTATTACAGATACTAATTCCATATCCTCCATTAA
>CAYOAJ010000219.1:0-3140 GCA_964401895.1 uncultured Herbinix sp. | reverse complement strand
AATGAAAAGTATGACTTGGTGTTAGAACAAGCAGGGGTAAGCACATTTATTGATAAGTTAGACAAGAGTAGCCATACATATTTAACAAGATTATTTAATGAAGATGGAATAGAGCTTTCTGGAGGGGAGTCGCAGAAAGTAGCTATAGGAAGAGCTTTATATAAAGATTCTAAAATACTTATCCTAGATGAGCCAACAGCCTCCCTTGATGCCAGAGCTGAAAATGAAATATATACACATTTATTTAAGATTGCTAAGGAGAAAACAACAATTTTCATATCTCATAGACTGGCTGCAAGCTTGCAGGCAGATAAGATAGCCTTGTTTGCAGAAGGAGCAATAGTGGAATATGGTAACCACCAGGAATTGATTAAAGAAAATGGACAATATTCAGAGATGTTTAGAAAACAAAGTGAGCAATATATAAGAAAATAGGAGTGGAGTGAGACAGCTACTTGACAAGATAATGTTTATCATGTATAATATTAGTAACGATTATCATTATCAACAACTGATATTCTATAATTATTACAACTGATAAGAAACTTATTAAAAAACGTTAAAATTAAAACCCGTTAAAAATTAAATTATAGGAGGGAAAGATTATGGCACTAATAGGAAAAGAAATTAAACCTTTCAAAGCAGATGCATATCATAATGGAGAATTCATTAATGTATCAGATGAAGATTTAAAAGGAAAATGGAATGTAATAATGTTCTACCCAGCAGATTTTACTTCCGTATGCAATAGTGAACTTGAAGATCTTCAAAGCAACTATGAAAACCTCAAGAGCCTAGGAGTACAAGCATACTCAGTTTCCACAGACTCACATTTTACTCATAAGGCCTTGCATGACAGCTCAGAAGAAATGGGCAAGATTGCTTACCCAATGATCGGAGACCCTTCCCACATCCTAAGTCGTAATTTTGATGTACTAGATGAAGAAGCCGGTCGTGCAAACCGAGCTACATTCATTATAGATCCTGATGGAGTAATCCAAGGGATAGAAATCAGTGCTGGAAATATTGGAAGAGATACAGACGCTCTTATTAACAAAATAAAAGCAGCCCAATTCGTTAGAGAAAACCCTAACCAAGCATGCCCTGCAAAATGGAAACCAGAAGACGAACTAGAAAAGCCTAACCTAGACCTAGCAGGCAAAATCTAGGGACAACTTCCTTTGTAACATTAGCCTCCTAACTTGGTATTAGTTATTCCAAGTTAGGAGACTATTTTTTTGGACAAGGGACCCGCCCCATGTCCCAAAAATAAACAGAAATATGTTGCATTTGCCCCATTCTTAGGTTAAAATATCTAATATATACCATAGGTATATAAATAATCTAAGAAAGGGGTTTTATTTATGAAAGGAAAGTTACTAAAAACATTATCAAAGTTTCTATCATGCTTACTTATTACATCAATGTTGCTTAACTTAGGGACAAGTTCTACAAAAATGGCTAAGGCAGAGGAAAAGTACAACTATGCCAAGGCCCTACAATTATCCATGTACTTCTATGATGCTAACAAATGTGGCCCAGGTGTTTCGGAAGGTGAATTATCCTGGAGGGGAGACTGCCACACTGAGGACATGAAAATCTCTTTAAAACCAAGGGATGAGCAAGGTTATGGAACGAATCTATCAGCTGAATTTATATCAGCCAATTTAGATGTATTGGACCCAGATGGGGATGGTCATGTAGATTTAAGTGGTGGTTTCCATGATGCTGGGGACCATGTGAATTTTGGCTTACCTCAAAGTTATTCAGCATCTACTTTAGGATGGGGCTATTATGAATTCAGGGATTCTTATGTGTCTATAGGGGAGCAAGATCACATAGAAGACATCTTAAGATGGTTTAATGACTTTTTCCTAAGATGTACATTTAGGGATTCAGATGGAAAAGTTGTTGCATTTGCATACCAGGTTGGTGATGGGACTACAGACCATAACTATTGGGGTCCGCCAGAATTACAGACAACCCCAAGACCTGCATTCTTCGCTACTTCTGAGACACCTGCCAGTGATCAATGTGCTGGTGCTGCGGCTTCTTTAGCGATTAACTATTTGAACTTCAAGGATACTGACCCAGAATATGCAGAAACCTGCTTAGAGACTGCACTGGCTTTATACGAATTTGCGAAAGAAAACCGTGGTTTAGGCTTTTCCGGTGGATTTTATAATTCCAGTTATGATGAAGATGAAATGTCTTGGGCTGCTGTATGGTTAAACATTGCAACTGGGGATTACACTTACATTGATGAGATTATTTCCGTTGATTCTTCTGGTACTTATACGGGATATTTAAAGAAGATTATATCAACCACGGAAAACACCTGGCAAAATATCTGGGTTCATTCTTGGGATACAGTATGGGGTGGTGTATTTGCAAAACTTGCTCCAATTACTGATGACCCTGAACATTGGTATTTCTTCCGCTGGAACATAGAATACTGGTCAGGAGTTCCCCATGAGAATCCAAATGACGGAACTTTCTTAGCTGCTTCTCCTGCAGGCTACAGGATGCTTACTACCTGGGGCTCTGCTAGATACAATATGGCAGCTCAAATGTGTGCACTGGTTTATAACAAATACAAACCTAACCAAGACTTTGTAGACTGGTGTAAAGGTCAGACAGATTATTTGCTAGGAGATAATCCTATGGATACTTGCTATCTTGTGGGATACGCTGAGAACTCAGCTGTAAACCCTCACCATAGGGCTTCTCACGGGTCTACTACTAATAGTATGTTAATACCAGAGACTCAAAGACATGTACTTTGGGGAGCTTTGGTAGGTGGCCCTGATGAGACTGATTTTCATAGGGATGATATTACGGATTATATATATAATGAAGTTGCTATAGATTACAATGCTGGTTGTGTAGGTGCTTTTGCAGGGCTATATGAAATATATGGACAAGGGCAAGAGGCAGATCCTAGTGTGCCAGTATATCAAGTTGATGAAAAACCATTTTACGTAAATGCTAAGATAGAGCAAGAAAATAGTGAGAGAACTCAGCTAACTATTAAAATATTTAATGACACTACTTGCCCACCAAGACTAGAAGATTCTCTAAAGGCTAGATATTTCTTTAATATTTCTGAGATGATTAACAAGGGGCAAACAATTAATGAT
>CAYOAJ010000218.1:0-3151 GCA_964401895.1 uncultured Herbinix sp. | reverse complement strand
ACTGTTTTATTCTTAACTCCCTTTATCCGTACTGTAGAGGTTACCGTTCTGGTGGGATTGGTACATTCCTTAATTCCATATTCCTGCCCTCTGGAGCAAGCATTACCAGTGACTGTAATCTCATGATTCTCTTGTTCTGATACGGTAAGGGAACATCCCAAAGGGCAACAAATACATGTCATGTTTCTAACCTTCATAAGTCATACCACCTTCCCGATTCCAATTAGCAACATAATCTGCTGCATATTTCCCTGCTTTGGAAGCCTCTTTTGAAACATTGTCAACAAGGTCGTGAACATGGAGTACATTTCCACATGCAAACACTCCTGATTTTGTAGTTTCCAGTCGTTCATTCACCTTGGGTCCATTGGTAGAGGGATTCATCTCCGCGCCCATACCTATAGACAACTCGTTCTCTGGAATTAACCCACAAGAAATCAATAAGGTATCACAAGCAACATATTCCGATTGTTCCAATATAGGATTCCCATTTTCATCTACCTTAGATAAGGTCACTCCTTCGACGCGGTCCCGTCCATGTATATCCGTTACCGTTGTACTTAATAGAAGTGGAATATTAAAATCCTCAAGACATTGTACAATATTACGCTTTAATCCACCTGAAACTGGTAATAACTCTGCAACAGCTTTTACTTTTGCGCCCTCCAGTGTCATACGTCTTGCCATAATCAGCCCAATATCTCCTGAGCCTAAAACAACTACTTCTTTACCAGGCATTCTTCCTTCCATATTTACAAGACGTTGGGCTGTTCCCGCACTATAAATTCCTGCTGGTCGATATCCAGGAATATTTAATGCTCCTCTGGAACGTTCTCTGCATCCCATTGCCAACACTACACTTTTGGCTTGTAAAGAAGTGATTCCCTGCTTACCACTCATAAGGGTTACTGTTTTATAATTACTCCCCTCTGTCTGACGAATTTCACTGACAATGGTATTCAGTACATAAGGAATAGCAAGCGCCTTCACCTTCGTTACATAGCGGTGGGCGTATTCTGGTCCAGTAAGTTCTTCCTCAAACGTATGAAGCCCAAAACCATTATGTATGCATTGGTTAAGAATGCCCCCTAGTTCTTGGTCTCTTTCTACAATTAAAATATCCTGAACGCCTGCCTCTCTAGCTGAAATGGCTACTGCCAAGCCAGCTGGACCTCCTCCTATAATTATAATATCCATTCTTCTCCTGCCTTTCTCACTTCACTTTCATCTATGTTTAATTCTCTGGATAAGATTTCTATTATTTTAGGCAAACAGAATCCTGACTGGCATCGTCCCATACCTGCTCTAACTCTTCGTTTCACACCATCTGTTGTGGTTGCCCCTAATGTTCTATGAATGGAAGCTATAATTTCTCCTTCTGTAACCAATTCACATCGACAAATAACATTTCCATAGGCAGGATTATCACTTATTAATTTCTTTTTTTCCTCTTCACTAGCCTCAGCCATGCTGGGGATACCAATTCTTGTTCCATTAAAATCCTTATTACTAGGTGCAGGGTATTTAATATTTATTAACTTTGCCACATATTCACCAATTGCAGGGACACAGGACAATCCTGGGGATTCTATTCCTGCCACGTCAAAAAATCCCTGAGCATCCTCCAACTCTTCAATCCTGAAATCACTCTCTTCTTGTAAAGGCACCTGAAGGTGGGCACGCAAGCCTGCAAAAGAAGTAATGACTTGTTTTATGGACAAACCATCTATACTTTTCGCTCCCTTTTCCATTACATTTTGCAAGCCTTCTGCTGTAGTGTTTACTCCTTCTTTATCTTGAATATCCTCTGCAGTAGGTCCTACCAAAATATTACCATGGGTAGTAGGTGTTACTAAAATACCTTTACTAGTGTTGGTTGGTATTTGAAAGATGGTTTTCTTCACCAGCCCTCCCACCTGTTTATCCATAAGACAATATTCCCCTCTTCTGGGAATGATTTGTATGGTATCCTTACTAACCATAGTATGTATTTTATCTGCATAAACCCCTGCGGCATTTACCACAATAGGGGCTTTAAATTCACCTTGATTTGTCATTACCTTGTAGTAATTATGTTCTTCCTCTTTTGCAACCTGTATAGACTCCACACGATGATTGAAGTAAAATTCCACCCCATTATCTGCTGCATTTTCTGCCAATGCTATATTCAAGCCAAAGGGACACACAATCCCTCCTGTAGGAGCATATAGCGCCCCAACTATATCTTTAGAAACATTGGGTTCAAGCTCCCAAACCTCTTGTGAAGTCAATATTCGGAGTCCCTTTACTCCATTTTGTTCTCCTCGTGCCTTTAATGCTTCTAATTTAGGTCTATCCTCCTCCCGAAAGCATAGAACCAGAGAGCCATTTCTCTGAAAAGGAAAATCTAGCTCTTTAGACCATCCCTCCATTTTCTCATTACCAATCACATTTAATTTTGCTTTTAATGTTCCTGGAATGGCATCATGTCCAGCATGTACAATTCCACTATTGGCTTTCGTTGTTCCTTCGCAAATATCATTTGCTTTCTCCAGTACCCCGATTCTACGCTTTGTTTTGGCTAATTCTCTGGCAATGGCAGTTCCACTTCCTCCAGCCCCAATAATCAATATATCAAACCTATTCATGAGCCACACCTTCCTGTATGCCTTGGCATACATTACCTACGATACCTACGGATTGCTACGCACTTTGTGCTCTCGCAATCCTAAAAATATTCAAAATCCGCCCTATCGGGCTACTTTCTCATATTTTGCGGGTCCCAAGTTCATGCTTTTTCATGCTAGCATAAAAAGCATGAGTTTGGTACCCTAGTATCATATATAATACCACGATAATAGCAAAAAAAGAATGTACCTAAGCACATTCTTTTATCTGTTTTATTTTGAAAAATACTTCCGTTCATAGAATGGGGGCGAAGCAGCCACAACCATTCCAATGAGCCCTGCGCCCGATGGGCGGATGATCCCGCTCGACAAAAAACGTAGCGGCACTAGCGCGAAAAGTAATTCTAAGCCTTCAAAATACGAAGACTAAGAATTTCTATGTTTCACGCGGAAGAATGCAAAGTACGCATTCTTCTCAGTGATTGCTTTTGTCTGCGACTTGGTGAAATCAAGTGCCGACGTTTTTTAACGGGGCTAATTGGAAA
>CAYOAJ010000217.1:0-3162 GCA_964401895.1 uncultured Herbinix sp. | reverse complement strand
AGGTTTACGAAGAAGGGCATAAAGGTATTCTTCCCCTATAGAGGATTGAGTGTTATTAATAATCATAAAGATATCGTCCATATCAAGGTCGTTCCAAGTTATATCATCAATATCTAGCAAGTCATCTTGCTTAGAAAGAAAAAATCTTTTTATTGATTTAAGCTTTTCCGAACTATATTCATTATTGGCTTTATGTCCCCATTGGTTTTTAAGTCTTGTAATTAAATATTTGTAATTCTTTTTCTCGTTATAAATTCCGTATATAAATAGGATTAGAACACTTATTAATATAAAAAATATTACTTCCATTGTTTTCTCCAGTCTTTTTTCTATTTGTTATATAAGCTATATTATAAAATGTTTTACATGTATTTGTCAATGTTTTCTATACTTATAATTCCTCTATACCTTAGAGAAATAAAAAAAGCTGTTTTCTTTTTAAGAAAACAGCCTATATTTTAATTTTATTAATCGTTAATATATCTCACATATTTTAATGGCGTCCTATAGTTAAGATTGGATGTCTTTATACCATCTCTTCGGTTACTAGCATGAATAATTCGGCCATTACCCATATATATGGCTACGTGACTTATTGTGCTACCGCTACCATAAAAGACTAAGTCACCAGGCTTTAGTTGGCTTTTTGAAATTGAAGTACCTCCTCTTGCCTGAGTTCCTGAATGTCTTGCTAGACCAGTATAACCGAATTTAGCATAAATCTGTTTTACAAATCCTGAACAGTCAATACCATTGGTTAAGCTATTTCCACCAAATACATATGGATTACCAAGAAATTGCTTTGCATAATTCAGTAGATTTGCTCTAGTCGTTGAAGTACCAGCTCCATATTGCAGTTGTTCCATACTTGCAGGCTTTTTCAAGGAATATTCTAAATCAACATATTCTTTGGCTACATAACCTACACTTCCATCTTCTGAATCACTATCTAGACTTACCTTAACCCATTTATTATATTCTTGACCATAGGTTACAATTAATTCATCAAGTACAATTAATTCTTCACCTTTTGCAATTATATCTATTTGGCTTGAATCTATTGATGGGTTAGATCTAACTCTTAATCCGTTGACATTAGCTTTGGCAATGTATTGTCCTACTTCAATCGCTAATGATGCTGCTGCAGGACCTGTAATTAAATACTCGCTTTTACAATAACCAGTATATTTACCAAAGGCTACTTTGGTCCAACCATTACCATTATCATGTTCAACTATGTCAATGCCTCCATGCCTTGGTAGTTTACCAATTACCTTGCTATTTGAATCAGGTTTTTCCCTTATTAAAAGATTAGTGTCAACATTTGCAATGCCTATATTAGTAAAACCAGGTAAAGGAACTTCATCAATGGAAAATGTAGAAATTGTATCTTCTTCCCTAATAGTTCTTTGCTGTATTTGAGATAGCTTATCATAGGTAAAACCTGCAACCGGTTCTTCTATTGCCATTGCAGACTTGGGTTGTGCTACAAGTATTACTGTTCCCGCTATACAAGCTAATGAAAACTTAAGAAATTTGCCTTCCATGTGAAATATCCTCCATTATAGCCTTTTTATAGAACATATAGTTCTTTCAGAACATAATATTTAATATAAAACTATGTAATTAGTATGCTAAATCAAATTTAAGTTATGAAGTTTTAAATAGTTTATTAAAAGATGTTACATAGATATTAAATATGTTACGAGAGTATTGTAGCAAACCTTGTTATACTTGTCAAGAAAGATTTTGAATATAAAATATAATTGTGCAAATTGATTAAAAAAGCGATGGAATTAACCTTCACTTCATTTTACAAGATAAGGTTAACTTCATCGCTTAATAATTTTATGGCTTATTTTAAATAATAATACAAACAAGTCCTCCACTACTATCATTAATAATCTTCTGCATTGTTTCTTGTAACTTTAGTTGACTTTCTTCTGTTAATTTATTTACCTTTTGATTAATTCCATCATCTACAAGTTGACGTATAGACTTACCGAAAATATTTGTATCCCAGATACCTTCAGGATTTTCTTGTGCATTTTGACTGATGTAATCCATTAAGTCTTTGGCCTGCTCTTCTGTTCCTACAATTGGTGCTACTTCAGTAACTATATCAGCTTTTATTAAATGAATAGAAGGTGCAGTTGCCTTGATTTTTATTCCATACTTGTTACCATGTTTCATAACTTCAGGATTTTCTATATTTATTTCTTCATGCATAGGATAAACAACACCGTATCCCTTCCCCCGAACTTGATTGATTGCCCCAGAAACCTTATCATATTCAAGTTTCATATTTGCCAATTCTTTCAGTGTAGAAATCAACTGATATTCTCCAGTGATAGGAACCCCTATAAGATCACTAAGAATATTGTAATAATACTGGTCATCTAACTCAACCCTGACGGATACAGATCCATTTTTCATATCTACATTATCAATTTTAAACTTTTTAATATATTCACTTTCTGTAGAAAAGTTTTCTGAATTTGCATCCTTAACCTGGTTAATGTTTTTGAAAATGTCTTTTATATTTTCTATTAGGTTTATCTTTAGCCAATGGTCTTCTTGAAGCATCTCAGCCCACTTTGGAAGGTAAAAATCGATCTCAGTAATAGGGAATACGGAAAGAACATTTTCCATAATGTTATTTATGTCCTCTTTTTTTAGTTGTTCACAGTTTACTGGTAGTACTGTTACATTATACTTATCTGAGATGTCTTCTACTAATCTAAGGGTATCATTGGAATAAGGTTTGTTGGTATTAAGTAATACAACAAATGGTTTGCCTAGTTCTTTTAATTCTAAGATGGTTTTTTCTTCAGCTTCTATGTAATTGCCCCTAGGAATATCTCCAAAACTACCATCGGTAGTTACTACAATTCCTATTGTTGAGTGTTCGTTAATAACTTTCTTTGTTCCGATCTCAGCAGCTTGGGTAAAAGGTATCTCTTGGTCAAACCATGGGGTTTTAACCATTCTCTCTTCTTCGTTTTCAATATGGCCAGAAGCTCCTTCAACCATATATCCTACACAATCTATTAACCTAATTTTTATATCGGTTTCATCATTAAGTTTAAGCTGGGCAGCTTCTTTTGGTATAAATTTTGGCTCTGTTGTCATGATGGTCTTGCCTGCTGCGGCTTGTGGTAG
>CAYOAJ010000216.1:0-3196 GCA_964401895.1 uncultured Herbinix sp. | reverse complement strand
CATTCTCTTTAGCGTACTCAAATGCTGCTCTGATTATTCTTTCAGTTCCTTGTGAAGTAACTACTGTAAAGTCAACTCCTAAGTCCTCTGTTACATCAATTCCATGGCTTCCTAATGCATAAGCCCCTTCTGTATTCTCACGATAGAAGGTCCAGTCGATTCCATCTTCAGGAATTGTTACAGGTCTTACATTAGCAAACAAATCTAGCTCTTTTCTCATTGCTACGTTTGCACTTTCTATGTTTGGCCATTCATCACCTTCTCTAGGAGTAGTTGTAGGCCCTTTAAGTATTACATGGCATTTTTTAAGTTCTTCTAATACTGCCGGAGGAATTGCTACATTTTCTTCTGCCCTACGCTCTATGGTAAGTCCATCAATAGTTTTAAATACTACTTTTCCGGACTTAACATCATCCCCTAGCAAGTATTCTAATACCCTTTGTGCTTGCCCAGTAATTGCAGGACCGATTCCGTCACCACCACATACACCGATAATGATTTGATCTAATTCCTTATAGTTAATAAAGTCCCCTTGTGCCTTCATTACTTCTACTCTTTCAAGTTGTTCTTTTAGTAATTGACCAAATTTCTCTTTAGCAAATTCAATTCTTTCAGTATAGCTCATTATATACCTCCAATGTTTATTTAAAATTTAATACTTCATATAGTAACAAAACAATGATTGTTAATAACTTAACTAATTAGTATTGTAAGTATTTATTAATGGATTGTCAACCATTAAATGCAAGTTTCTATTATTAGAAAACATTTGTAATGACTTCATATATTATAGGTATTAACACTGCTGGAAGAAGGTTGCCTACTTTGACTTTTTTGCCAAAAATCATATTTATAGCTATTCCAAATATTAATATAGAACCTATAAAGGATATGTTCAGAATTAAACCATCTGTTAGATAGGGTTCAATTACAGATGATAGTAAGGTTATTAAACCTTGATATATTCCTAAGGGGATTACTGAGAAGAATACCCCTATTCCTAGGGTTGAAGCAAAAAATATTGCTACGACACCGTCAATTACTCCCTTAGCCAGTAGCATTGATGGGTCTCCTGCTAATCCATCTTGTATGGAGCCTACAATAGCCATGGCTCCCACACAAAATAAAAGCGTACTGTTCACAAAACCTTCAACAAAGTTATTCCCCTTGTCCCCTTTGACTTTTACTTTTTCCTTTATTTTTTGTCCAAGTCTATCTAGCCTTGCTTCAATATCTATTAGCTCCCCTACAAAACCACCTAAAGCCAGTGATATTATCATTAGCATTGTGTTTTCTGTAGTTAAAACATTACCATCTACTCTAAATATACCTTGAAGTCCACCACTTATACCGATAAACATAACTGCCAGACCTAGGGCATTCATTATTGTATCTTGATATCTCTTCTTAAGACCGCCCTTAAGAAGACTTCCTATTGTTGCACCAATTAATATGGCTGCAATATTACCTAGAGTACCTAAACCCTTCATAGTCTTTTCTGCCAGAACAAAATCTTTCTGACAACCTATCCTCTCTTTCATAATGTTAATTATAAATATACAAGAGTTCTGTATATAAATCAATCTAAATAAGCTTCTTACTACTTATCTAGACCAATAACATCCTTAATTACTTGTCCAGCTATAATCAAACCAGCCACAGAAGGTACAAAAGACACACTTCCTGGCACTTGTTTTCTTTTATCTATATCATTAGACTTTTCTAATGAATTAGGCTTTAATGCAGGTTCTTTAGAACACACCACCTTTAAATCCTTAATTCCCCTTGCTCGCAATTCCTTCCTCATCACTTTAGCCAATGGACATACAGAAGTTTCGTAAATGTCTACCACTTCAAATTTGGTAGGATCCAGTTTGTTGCCAGCCCCCATACAGCTAATGATCGGCACACCCATCTCCTTAGCACGGCAAATCATTTCTATTTTTGAAGATATAGTATCAATAGCATCTACAATATAATCGTATTTGGAGAAGTCAAACTCATCAGCTACATCTGCATTATAAAAGCATTTATAGCCATTAACCTTCGCTTTAGGATTAATTTCAAGAATTCTTTCTTTCATTACATCAACCTTATATTGACCTAGAGTCTTGTGACTAGCAATAATCTGCCTATTAATATTGGTCAAACTTATCTTATCATTATCAATTAAATCTATGGTTCCCAGGCCACTGCGGGCTAAGGCTTCAACAGTAAAACCTCCTACACCACCAATTCCAAACACCGCCACCCTAGCATTATTCAAAATCTTTATAGCTTCTTGTCCAAGTAATAACTCTGTTCTTTCAAATTGATTGTTAGCCATTATATCTCCTTATAATTAAAAATGTCCTATCTTATGTATAGGAAGATAGGACAGTTCACATCTTTTAGTATTCTACTTCTTCAAATTCCTCTTTTCCTACGCCACATACAGGACACACCCAATCTTCTGGTAGTTCGTCCCACTTGGTTTCAGGTTCCACACCGTAATCAGGATCCCCTAATTCCTCATCATAAATGTAGCCACATACCATGCATTCATACTCTTTCATAAAGTAGCCTCCCTTAAATTAGCGTAAGGATTTACGCAAATTATAAAATGTAATAAATATTACATAATATATATACCACATAAACAAAATAATAACAAGATTTTTTTTTACTTTTATAAGATATTCTCTTGCATGATATAAATAATATGTTATACTCAATTTTAAGTAGTATATTTTTTTTAGAACTAAAAAATTATTATTAGGAGGTATTATTTATGAATGCATCAGTAGATCAAGATGGCTGCATTGGATGTGAACTTTGTGCAGATATTTGCCCTGAAGTATTTAGAATGAACGATGAGGGCCTAGCAGAAGCATATACCAATCCTGTTCCAGAGAATGCAGAGGAATCCGCTCAAGATGCGGCTGATAGCTGTCCTGTGGCAGTTATAACTGTAGAATAAAACATTATGTAATAAAAATGCACTGAAATTCTTAATAAGAAATTTCAGTGCATTTTTTAATTACTATATATTATTATGATTCTAAAATATATTGATTTAAGATGCCTTCTAACATTTCTTGTTTACCAGACTTGTTAGGTGTAACGCCATTCTCTAATGAATAAGCTTCTAGCTCTTTAAATCCTACTTTGCCTTCTACGATGTCTTTACCGATACCTTCTTTATAGCTAGCATAAC
>CAYOAJ010000215.1:0-3201 GCA_964401895.1 uncultured Herbinix sp. | reverse complement strand
GGATTTTCGAATAATCTCCTCCTGTTGCCACTATCTTTGCCACAGAAGAAATAACTGAATAAACAGCTCCGTGGAATGGTGACCAGGTCATAAGATATGGATCAAATCCATAAGACATCATAGTCACAGTGTCACATTCTCCTTTAAGAACAGGAAGTTTAGAAACCATGGTTTGCATTGGTGATAACTGATATTTACCACCATATGGCATCGCGCTTATTATTCCCCCTACGGAACTATCGAACATTTCACCAAGTCCTTTTTGTGAACATATATTAATATCGGATAGCATTTCTAACCATAATTTCTTTGTATCATCTTCCTTAAAGTTTCTATCATTTATATTTTCAAATACACCATTTGCTAAATAATTTTCTTGCTGGTCAGGCATTGTTACATGGGCAGTAGTTTCTTGATGTGCTCCGTTGCTATCAAGAAAATCTCTGGATAAATCAACAATCTTATCACCTTTCCATGCTAATACTAACCTTGGTTCTTTTGTCACCTTGGCAACTACAACTGCCTCTAAATTTTCTTCTTCAGAATATTTTAGAATCTTATCAGCATCTTTAGGATCAACTACAAGAGCCATTCTCTCCTGGGATTCTGAGATTGCTAGTTCTGTTCCATCTAGCCCCTCATACTTTGCAGGTACCTTATCCAGGTCAATATATAGGCCATCTGCCAACTCACCAATTGCAACTGAAACCCCACCTGCACCAAAATCATTACATTTCTTAATTAATCTACTTACTTCTGGTCTATAGAATAAACTTTGTATCTTTCCTTCGGTTGGTGGATTCCCTTTTTGTACTTCTGCACCACATTCTTCTGCTGATTCAGTAGTATGAACCTTAGATGAACCTGTAGCTCCTCCAAGACCGTCCCTACCAGTTCTTCCACCCAGCATTATAATCAGGTCTCCAGGCTGTGGGTTTTCTCTAATTACATTCTTTCTTGGAGCTGCAGCCATAACCGCGCCACATTCCATTCTCTTAGCAATATAATTAGGATGATAAATTTCATTTGCAAGGCTACCTGCTACACCAATCTGGTTTCCATATGAAGAATATCCATCTGCAGCAACTTTACAAATCTTTCTCTGAGGTAATTTACCTTCTAAGGTATCTTCAATCTTTGTTCTTGGATCTGCAGCCCCAGTAATTCTCATTGCCTGATACACATATCCTCTTCCTGATAAGGGGTCACGAATTGCCCCGCCAAGACAGGTTGATGCCCCACCAAAAGGCTCAATCTCCGTTGGGTGGTTATGGGTTTCATTCTTAAAGAATATAAGCCATTCTTCTGTTTCACCATCTATTTCAACAGGCACTATAATTGAACACGCATTGATTTCGTCAGACACTTCCATATCCTCTAATTTACCGTCTGCTCTTAGCTTCTTCATTGCTAAAGTTCCAAGATCCATTAGGGAAATATATTTATCATCCCTGTCTTTATAAAGTTTATCTCTATCAGCTAAATAAGTATTATATGCCGCCTTAATTGGCTCTGTATAATAACTTTCTTCAAAAGTAATGTCTTTAAGTTCTGTATGGAAAGTTGTATGTCGACAATGGTCAGACCAATAGGTATCTAATACCTTGATTTCTGTAATAGAAGGGTCACGATCTTCCTCATCTTTAAAATAATTCTGTATATGTTTAAAGTCATCTATTGTCATTGCTAAATTCATTGAAGAATAAAGATCAGCTAGTTCATCTTCCTTCATGTCTTTAAAGCCATCTATATACTTAACTTTATCTGGCTCATCATATTGCATGGCTAAAGTTTTTGACTTTTCTTCGCCTATTTCTCTAGAATCCACAGGATTAATACAATATCCTTTAATCCTTTCAAACTCTTCATCTGATATATCTCCGGATAAAATATAAGTTGTAGCACAACGAACTATTGCTTCTTCATCTTCATCTATTAATTTAAGACTTTGCTCTGCGGAGTCAGCCATCTGGTCAAATTGTCCTAGTAGGTATTGGGCTGTAAATACCTTATCTGTCTCTTGTGATTGATAATTTTCTTCTGTAATAATATCCACTGGAATATTAGAAAATACTTTTCTTAATGCTTTGTTATATGTTTCATCAGAAACATTCTCAATATCATAACGATTCAAAATTCTTACATGCTCTAAGCCGTCAATTCCTAGATAGTCTTTTAGCTCATTCTTTAGCCCTCTTGCTTTTGTAGCATAGGCTTCCCTTTTCTCCACATAAATTCGCCTTATTTTATTCATACAAACTCTCCTTGTATATAAGATTCTAACTCAGGGTTCACTTGAATTATATCATAAGATATTTTATAATCATAATTAATATATGTTAATCACTTTATTAGGAAAACTAATATATGCAGGGAGAGAAGGAATATAGTTTCTTGAAACCGCTCTCGCTTGAACGAAGCACGTAGCGGTACTAAGATTGCAAAGAACGCAATCTAAGGACCGACGGTTTCGACAGTTTCAAAAAAATATATTCCTTCTCTCCTAGGGCGGTCTACGTTGATGTTAAATTGATTAGGAGGTCTTTTATGGATATTAATTATGAATTATATAAAGTTTTTTATCACGTTGCTAAGAGTCTTAGTTTCTCCGAGGCGGCAGATCAACTGTTTATATCTCAGTCTGCTGTTAGTCAGTCTATTAAAACCTTAGAGAAGAGACTTGATCAGATTTTATTTATTAGAAGTACTAAGAAGGTTTCCCTAACTAAAGAGGGAGAGATTTTGCTTAAACATGTTGAGCCTGCAATCAATCTTATTGTTAAGGGGGAAAGGCAACTTTGCGGGGATCCTCAAAGTGGAACCCAACTAAGGATTGCTGCAAGTGATACTATTTGCCGCTATTATCTTGTTCCTTATTTAGAAATGTTTCATAATGAGTTTCCCAATATTCATATTAAAGTTAGAAATGGTACCTCTGTTGAGTGTGCAAAAATGTTGGAGCGTAATGAAGTTGATGTTATAGTTACTAATTCTCCAAACAAGGCCCTTAATAATCTGATGCATTTAGTTCCTGTATTGGAATTTCAAGATGTTTTTATTAGTAAGAAGGAACAGTTCCCTCTACACAATAGAGAGGTTTCCTTAGAAGAACTTTTGAACCACCCTATACTAATGCTTGAAGGACATGCAACTACCAGTATTTTTCTCCATAACTTATTTCAGGAGTATTCTCTAGAACTA
>CAYOAJ010000214.1:0-3211 GCA_964401895.1 uncultured Herbinix sp. | reverse complement strand
GAGATATGTATTTTGAACCACCCATAATGTTTTGTTCTGGGTCAAATGAGTCAGTAACCCCTAAGGATTCTGCTGTTTTTGGCATTAGTTGCATAACTCCTTGAGCCCCGCTTCTAGATACTGCATTTGGATCAAAACCGGATTCTGCTTTGCCAATAGCCTTTAGTAAATTCACAGAAACGTTGTACTTTTGGGCTGCTCGGTGAAATATATCATCTAAGCTTACAGTTTCACTTGACTTTTTCATATAATTTTCAAAGGAATCCTTATTGCTAACCTTGTTTTGCTTTACTTTTATAACATTTGAACTCTCCATATTTAGATGTGAAACTGTATTAATTTCCGCCATAATATCGCCTCCTTAATGCCTATAACTATAACAACCTTGCTCTCAAATCATCTACAGAATTCATTGAAAGATACGCTGGTGCAATATCCAAAACAGTTTTCGCACCATATGCCCCCTCCTTGGATAACCTATAAGCTGCTCTTCCATACGCTAATAAAACATTAGCCGTAAAGTCTGAATTAGATCCAAGTTTGATACTATATTCTGTAAGTTGTTTATTCTCATTATTAGGACCAGTAGTTCCACTATGGATTACAAAACCACCATGGGATATACCAGCATGATTTCTATCTAATTCTTTCTGAGATACAAAATGTACAATTGTATTATAATCTGCAAAATAATCTGGCATGGTTTTTATATCTTCTTCTATTCGTTTTAGGTCTGCCCCTTCTTTGGCAACTACATAACATTCCCTAAGATGTCTCTCCCTATTAGTAAGTTCAGGTTCTTCACCATTTCTTACCCTCTTTATGGCTTCTTGCATAGGTATGGTGTATTGCTTTCCATCGGCAACACCCTCAACCCTGCGGATTGCATCAGAATGGCCTTGACTAACCCCTTCTCCCCAAAAAGTATATCCTTTACCTTGGGGCAAGAATACTTCTCCATATAATCGGTTTATTGAAAACATTCCTGGATCCCATCCAGAAGCTACTACAGAAACTTTATTAGATGACTTAGATACCTTGTCCATCTTTGCAAAATACTCTGGTATCTGAGCATGGGTATCGTAAGCATCTACAGTATTAAAAAGAGAAGCCATCTGTGGTCCCTGTTCTGGCAGGTCCCCTTTGCTTCCACCACAGAGAATCATAAGATCAATCTTATCTGTCATATTCTTTGCCTCATCTATATGATAAGCCTTTACGCCTTCAGTTTGTAACTTTATACTAGCAGGGTTACGTCTTGTGAATACCCCTACTAGTTCCATATCAGGATTTTGCCTGATCCCTATTTCTGCACTTTGTCCAAGGTTTCCATAACCTGTTATAGCAACTCTAATTTTATTCAAAAGAAAACCTCCTATGTTTATACTCTTTGTTTTATGATTTTAGTATAGCATATAAGAAACACTTCTACCATAAAAAACACAAAAAAATTGAGACCCCTTATTGAAGATCTCAATTTTTATGTTATCTCTTGTATTTTAGTTAGTGAAAAGCTGTGACCAATATATTGTTCCATTGTACTGATAAACTCCAATTCCAATCTTGTTAAAGCTAGGATTTAGAATGTTAGCCCTATGACCTGGGGAGTTCATCCATGCATTTACTACTTCCTGTGGTGTTCTTTGACCATAAGCTATATTCTCTCCTGATGTTCTATAGGAAACTCCATGCTCTCTTAGTGCTGTAGAGAAAGATGTTCCATTTGGTCTTGTATGAGAAAATGATTGACGTGATTCCTGAGCACGTACATTAGCTGCTGCTGTTATGGCTGCTTCACTTGTAAGAGAAGATAATCCTGCTTTAGCTCTCTCTTGATTAACTAATTGTAATACCTCATTAGCATAAGCTGCTAAAGTATCGTTAGCATAGTTGCCATTATTTTTGTTTACAGGAGCCTTGGCTTCTGGAGCTTTATTTTCTGGTGCTTTATATTCTGGAGTTTTGCTTTCTGGAGCCTTTTTCTCTACTGTCTTTTGTCCATTACTATTCTGTAGTAGATTAAGGATTTCTTCTATAGATGTTATATTATTGCCACTGCCTTGTAATTCATCTATTATATCTTCTTCTGTTTCACACTGAGATAAATCAATGTTTTTATAAACAAATGTTTTTCCATTGCTAGACTTAAGTTCTTCTAATATATTATTAATATCGCTTCTCTTGTCTTGGGATTCATCTCTTTTGATTTCTTCTTTAATTGGTTCTTGTACTAAAGGTAGTTCTGCTTTTTCTGTAGGGGCTACTGGTACGATTTCTTTCTCTGATATCTTTTCTTTAGTTTCTATCTCTTCTGCTTTTTCTTCCTGTTTATCAAGTTCTTCATCAACCTTGTTAACAACTTCTTCTGCTTCTGTAGTTTCTATTTCTATATTTGAATCTGCATTATATGCGTAAATTTCGTTTTCAAGATTTGAAGAATTCTGATTTCCACCAAGAGTGGTAACTAGGGATAAAGCAAGTGTACATAGTGTTCCAATTATATGTTTTTTCATTATCTTATCCTCCTTGTTGTCTTTCCTTCTTGTTTTTTGGTGCACATATAGATTAACACGATTACCTAGGGGGTTCAAGAGTTATTAACTGGATTGTTACACAGTTATTACAAGGTTTTATCCATTTTATGGTGTGTATTTATAAGAAAATCGACTTGCTTCATATTATATAAATAAAAAAGTTATATTTTTTAGTCTATCAAACCCTTATGAATCAAGGACTTCATAATAAGTGCAACTTTGTTATATTACAAAAACGCCTCCCCTTTAGAAATATAACATTATTACTATTAACAGGTGATTCGGCTCAAAGTTTTTACGGAATTGTTACAAATTTATTAAGTGGCTTAAGTTTTTCTATTATAACATAAAATCAGGGTAGAAAATCAAAATGATTTCTACCCTGATAGTTCACTTCATATATTTTTAAATTTATTTTTCAATTCTTAGTTATCAATTAATTTATTTTCTTTAGTCCAGCTCATCATATTCCTTAGATCAGCTCCAACCTTCTCTAATTGATGTTCTGCTTGATTTCTTCTCATAGCCTTAAAACTTGGAGAACCGATTTGGTTTTCTGATAACCAATCTTTTGCAAAAGTTCCATCTTGAATATCTGCAAGAACTTCTCTCATAGCATTCTTAGTATCCTCAGTGATAATCTTAGTTCCTGTTATATAGTCACCATACTCTGCTGT
>CAYOAJ010000213.1:0-3213 GCA_964401895.1 uncultured Herbinix sp. | reverse complement strand
CAGGATTAAAGAGACATTAGAAAGATATAGTATAATAAGAACAGTTAGTGCTGTAGAAAGAGCTGATGTAGTAGTATTAGTAATTGATGCTACTGATGGAGTTACAGAACAAGATGCAAAAATCGCTGGGATAGCCCACGATAGGGGCAAGGGCATAGTTATTGCCGTTAACAAGTGGGATTTGATTGAGAAGACAAATAATTCAGTTAAGGAATACACTAACGATATTAGAAATGTCTTGTCTTTTATGCCTTATGCTGAAATTATATTTATCTCAGCTGAAACAGGCCAAAGGCTAAACAAACTATTTGAAGTTATTGAAGTAGTTATACAAAATCAAAACCTTCGTATCTCAACTGGAGTATTAAATGAGATTTTAACAGAGGCAACAGCCCTGCAACAACCACCCTCTGACAAGGGTAGGCAACTGAAATTATACTATATAACTCAGGTGTCAGTAAAACCTCCGACTTTTGTAATATTTGTTAATGATAAGAAGCTGATGCATTTTTCATATCAAAGATATATAGAGAATAAATTAAGAGAAAGCTTTGGTTTTTTTGGAACTTCTATAAAAATATTTATTAGAGAGCGAAAGGGGAATGAGTAAATTGCTAGGTCCCATTATATTTTGTTTGGTTTTCGGATATATTTTTGGCTGTTTTTCTACCGGTTATCTAGTGAGTAAGGCATACAATATTGATGTTAGAAAATACGGTAGTGGAAATTCAGGTACTACTAATATTTTAAGAACTTTAGGTAAAAAAGGTGCAATCATAACCCTTATAGGGGATATGTTGAAAAGTGCTATTCCTATGCTACTTGTTAAATACTTGATTTTTCCCAATATGGATAACGTGCCACTATTAAGTCTATATACTGGTTTAGGGGCAGTACTGGGACACAATTTTCCTTTCTGGCAGAAATTCAAAGGGGGTAAAGGTATAGCTTCAAGTGCAGGAGCACTTATTACCCTTGACCCATTGGCTATCATCTTTGGCCTACCGATCTTTGCCTTAGTTATTATTATTACCCGGTATGTGTCACTAGGTTCCCTATGTGCCGCTGTATTTTTTCCAATATGGGTAGCTATTAGATTCCCTGGTGATATACATATGCTAATAGTTTCTATGGCTTTTACTATATTAGCATTTGTTAGACATAGGTCTAATATAAAAAGACTAATTAATGGTACTGAAAATAAAATTGGTCAAAGAGTAAAAATAGATGAACAATAAGATTTATATAATTTGAAGGAGGTTTATTATGTATAGTATTGGCGTTTTGGGGGCAGGTACCTGGGGTACTGCACTTGCTATTTTATTAGCAAACAATGGTCACAACGTAACTATATGGACTAAGATTGAAAATGAAGCTAAGCTGTTAGAGGAAAGCAGAGATAATGTTGTTAACCTTTCTGGGGCACAATTGCCTAAGGATGTTAAGATAACTTTAGATATGGAAGAAACTTGTAAAGGCAAAGATATTGTAGTAATGGCTGTAGCATCTCCTTATGTTAGAACAACTGCCAATGAAGCTAAAGGCTTTATTGATGATGGACAAATAATAGTAAATGTATCCAAGGGATTAGAAGATTCAACATTAAAGACTCTGTCAGATGTTGTTAAAGAGGAATTGCCTATGGCAGATGTTGCTGTTCTTTCTGGTCCGAGTCATGCAGAAGAAGTAAGTCGCTGTGTTCCTACTACAGTTGTAGTTGGGGCTGAAAGCAAAGAAACTGCTCGCTTTATTCAAGATATTTTCATGAGTGAAGTATTTAGGGTTTATACAAGTCCAGACATTATTGGCATTGAGCTAGGGGCAGCCTTAAAGAATGTTATAGCACTAGCTGCAGGGGTTGTTGATGGCCTTGGATATGGAGATAATACTAAAGCAGCACTTCTTACAAGAGGAATGGCTGAAATTACTCGTCTTGGCATTGAAATGGGCGGACAGATGGAAACCTTTGCTGGTTTATCAGGCATGGGAGATTTGTTTGTAACTTGTTCTAGTGAACATAGCCGCAATCGTATGGCTGGCTACTATATGGGACAAGGTATGTCTATGGAAGATGCTATGAAGAAGGTTAAGCAAGTAGTTGAAGGAGTTAATTCAGCAAAGGCAGCCTTAGCCTTATCTAAAGAGTATAAGGTGGAAATGCCTATTGTTGAGCAAGTAAATGAAGTTCTTTTTAATGGTAAGTCTTCAAAAGAAGCTTTGAATGACTTGCTAATTAGAGATAAACGTATAGAATATGAGACTCTTTCTTGGGATTAGGAGGATACCTAGTGAAAGATAAAATTACTAAGGTAATAAAAGAAGCTGGCAATATAATTATTAATGCTGGTAATATTTTCGAAAACATCGAAAGTAAACAAGGTGATGATAACTTTGTTACTTTATATGATAAGAAAGTTCAAGAATTTTTATTTGATGAACTACAAAAACTTTTCCCTGATGCAGAGTTTATAGGGGAAGAGGATATAGATGAAAAAAGTCAAGTTAAAGTAACAAGTAATCTTCAATTTATTATTGATCCTATTGATGGAACAACTAATTTCATCTTTGGTTATCAGCATAGTGCCATATCAGTGGCCTTAATGAAGAATGGAGAGGTTATTGAGGGCTATGTCTATAACCCATTTCTTGATGAAATGTTTTCCGCTATAAAAGGCCAAGGATCATATCTAAACGATAAGAAAATCAAAGTAGAGGACCGTTCTATTAAAGATGGTTTAGCTTGCTTTGGTACAGCTCCTTATTACAGTGAATATATTGATAAGACCATGATTATGGTAAGGAAGCTTTTAGAAAACTCCTTAGATATAAGGAGAAGCGGTTCAGCAGCCCTTGATATCTGCTACGTAGCATGTAACAAGGTTTCAATCTTCGCTGAATACGTCTTAGCACCATGGGACCACGCCGCAGCAGCCCTTATTCTTAAGGAAGCAGGGGGAACCATAACAAACATAGATAAAAAACCCCTACCTTACAAAGGCAACACATCAGTAGTGGCAGGTAATCCGATTTCCTATGAAGAATTCTTTAAGTTGTAGGGAGAGGCCGGATAGATCCCGGAAGACCTAGGCTTATATTTTTGCAGATAAAGTTTAATCTAATTATAGGTAACATATAAAATAGTTTTTTCAACCCGCTCCCGCTTAGTTGATGCACGTAGCAAAACCACAAAAAACGTGGTTGTAAGATTGCATA
>CAYOAJ010000212.1:0-3286 GCA_964401895.1 uncultured Herbinix sp. | reverse complement strand
CATAACTTTACTTTCATGAAACCTTCAGATTATTCTTATGAAAGATCAATTGATATATTAGTTTTTGTAGTATTAGGTGGAATGGGAAATATCAAGGGTTCTGTTATTGCTGCAATAATTCTTACCTTATTACCTGAGATTCTAAGACCAATACAGGAATATAGGATGTTAATGTATTCAGTTATATTAATTGCAATGATGATATTTAATAATTCAGACTTAAAGAAGAAGCTTAGTGATAATGATAAGTTACCCAAGATATTTGGAAGAAAGAAGATAGAAGAATAAACTGAGTAAGGGAGGAAGAGATGTGGCTTTGTTAGAAGTTAAAAATCTAGGCATTACATTTGGTGGCTTACGGGCCGTAGATGGAGTTAATATAGAGATAGATAAAGGACAACTTTTTGGATTGATTGGGCCTAATGGAGCAGGTAAAACCACCGTTTTTAATCTATTAACTGGTGTATATCAACCGACAAAAGGATTAATAAAATTAGATGGTGAGAATTTGGTTGGTAAAACTACTCCTGAAATAAACAAAGCAGGAATAGGAAGGACATTTCAAAATATTCGTTTGTTCAAGAATATGACAGTTTTAGACAATGTTAAGGTCGCCTTGCATAACTCAGTAAAGTATTCTTTAGGAGCAAGCTTCTTAAAAACACCTAAATATTTTAGATTAGAGAATGAAATGAGTAAAGAAGCATTAGACCTGTTAAAAGTATTTGAACTTGATGGAGAGGCTGACAACCTAGCATCAAATTTACCATATGGTAAGCAAAGAAAGCTTGAGATTGCAAGAGCATTAGCTACAAAGCCCAAGCTTCTATTACTTGATGAGCCAGCTGCTGGCATGAATCCTAATGAAACAGATGAGCTTATGAATACAATTAAATTAATCCGTGATGAATTTGATATAACTATTCTTTTAATTGAACATGACATGAAGTTAGTCGCTGGTATCTGTGAGGAATTACTTGTCCTGAATTTTGGTACTATGCTTTGTCAGGGAACTCCTGACCAGGTGTTAAACAATCAAGATGTTATTACAGCATACTTGGGAGAAGAACTTTGATTGGAGGGGTTATATGGCTTTATTAAAGGTATCGGATTTGAAAGTGAATTATGGGGTAATCCAAGCAATTAAAGGGGTTAGCTTTGAGATAAATTCAGGAGAGGTTATTGCTCTAATTGGTGCTAATGGTGCAGGTAAAACAACTATATTACATGGAATTACTGGCTTAGTACCTATTAAATCTGGAAAAATAGAATTTGCTGTTGGGGAGAATGAATATGTAGATTTGACAAAAATCCCTGCACATAAAATTGTTTCCCTTGGAATGGCCCATGTTCCTGAGGGTAGAAGGGTTTTCTCTGAGTTAACTGTTTATGAGAACCTTGAAATGGGTGCCTATACTAGAAAAGATAGAACAGAAATTGATAATAATCTTAAAAAGGTATATGAAAGGTTTCCAAGATTAGAGGAGAGGAAGACACAAATTGCTGGAACTTTAAGTGGCGGAGAACAACAGATGTTGGCCATTGGAAGAGCCCTAATGTCTAATCCAAGTATTGTCTTGATGGACGAACCATCTATGGGCCTATCCCCTATATTGGTTGAAGAGATATTTGACATTATCTCTGAGATAAGTAAAAGTGGAACCACAGTGTTCTTAGTTGAGCAAAATGCTAGGAAGGCTTTATCTATTGCAGATAGGGCATATGTTTTGGAAACAGGCAATATAGTACTTAGCGGGGATGCAAAAGAGTTAATGAATAATGAATCAGTGAAGAAAGCATATCTTGGTGAATAAGAAAGATATGTCTTTCTTATTCTATAAGCTAGATTATTTATAAAAACTTATGACTAATGATTGGAGGTTGTGAAAATGAGCAGATATGTTATCACAATTGCAAGAGGTTATGGTAGTGGTGGAAGAACCATAGGTAAAATGCTATCTAAGGATCTTAATATTCCTTTTTACGATAGGGAGCTTCTCCGTCTGGCATCAGACGATAGCGGTATTAATGAAGAACTCTTTGCAAAAGCAGATGAAAAATTAAAGAAAACTCGCTTATTTAAAATTGCTAGAAAAGCCTATACTGGTGAATTAATACCCCCAGATAGTGACGATTTTGTTTCAAATGATAATCTTTTTAATTATCAAGCCAAGATAATTAAGGAGCTTGCCGAGACAGAAAGCTGCGTTATAGTAGGAAGATGTGCAGACTACATCCTAAAAGATTGTGATAGGGTTGTTAAAGTATTTGTCCATGCACCTCTTGAGGACTGTATCACTACCCTTAAGGGAATGACGGGTAAGGAAGATAAGGAAATTGAGAAAAAGATAAAATCTATTGATAAGCATAGGGCAGAATACTATGAATACTACACGGGAAGAAGATGGAACAATGCTAGCAATTATGACTTGTGTTTAAATAGTAGTCAATTAGGTTTTCAAAAATGCGTAGATATAGTTAAATCATATATGGATATTAGGTTCAGTTAATTACATGTGAAAGGATGTTGATTGTAGATGATTTCTGAGAAGATGAAAGGTTTTGTTAAAAATAGTTCTGTAATCCGTGCTATGTTTGAAGAGGGTAAACGCTTAGCTGGTATTCATGGTGCAGATAATGTTTATGATTTTAGTTTAGGTAATCCTAGTGTGGAGCCACCGGTGGAAGTTAAGCAAGCTATTATAGATGTATTAACTGAAGAGGATCCCAATCTTGTTCATGGTTATATGAACAATTCTGGTTATGAGGATGTTAGGGAAAAGGTTGCAAGTTCAATTAATAGTAAGTTTCAAACTTCCTTTAACCATGAAAACATTATAATGACTGTTGGGGCAGCAGGTGGATTAAATGTAATCTTAAAGAGTCTTATAAATCAAGGAGATGAAGTTATTAGCTTTGCTCCTTTTTTCGGAGAGTATCGCAATTATGTGGGCAATTATGATGGTGAATTAGTGGTTGTTCCTGCTAATACAGTTGATTTCCAGCCAAACTTAGATGAATTTGAAAAGCTTATTACTAATAAAACTAAGGCTGTTATTGTTAATACTCCTAATAATCCAAGTGGGGCGGTTTATTCAGAAGAAACAATTATTAAGATGTCAGAGATCCTAGAGAAAAAACAGAAGGAATATGGTAATTCTATTTATATAATCTCTGATGAACCTTATCGTGAACTGGTTTATGATGGGTTAGAAGTTCCTTATATTACTAAATACTATGATAATACAATTATCTGTTATTCTTATAGTAAGTCCTTATCTCTTCC
>CAYOAJ010000211.1:0-3342 GCA_964401895.1 uncultured Herbinix sp. | reverse complement strand
CTTCTGCTGCTGCAAAAGACTCATGTCCTGCTAAGAAAGCAAAGCATTCTGTATCCTCTTCTAAAAGCATCTTACCAAGGTTACCATGGCCGATACCAACTTTTCTCTGGTCAGCTACAGAACCTGGAATACAGAAAGCTTGTATTCCTTCTCCAATTATTTCAGCTGCATCTGCTGCTTTTCTTGCATCTCTTTTTATAGCAAGTGCTGCTCCAACAATATATGCCCAACATGCGTTCTCGAAGCAAATTGTTTGGATTCCTTTTACCTGATTGTATACATCTAGACCTGCTTCTTTAGTAATTTTTTCTGCTTCTTCTATAGATGCAATACCACTTTTATTTAAAACAGCATTAATTTTGTCAATTCTTCTCTCATAAGATTCAAATAAAGCCATTACAATATTTCCTCCTTCATTATTCTTTTCTTGGGTCGATTATCTTAACTGCATCTTCAACTCTTCCGTACTGACCTTTAGCTTTTTCAAGTGCTGTATTAGCATCGTCACCAGCTTTGATATAATCCATCATAGGACCAAAACTTATGTACTCGTAACCTATAATTTCATCATTTTCATCAAGAGCAATTCCTGTTACATATCCTTCAGCTATTTCAAGATAACGAGGTCCTTTTGCTTTTGTTCCATACATGGTTCCTACCTGGCTACGAAGACCTTTACCTAGATCCTCTAGACCTGCACCAATCTGAAGTCCGCCTTCGGAGAATGCACTTTGAGTTCTTCCATATACAATTTGTAAAAAAAGTTCTCTCATTGCTGTATTAATAGCATCACATACTAAGTCAGTATTTAACGCCTCTAAGATAGTTTTGCCAGGTAAAATCTCAGATGCCATAGCAGCAGAGTGAGTCATACCTGAACATCCTACTGTTTCAATTAAAGCCTCTTCAATAATACCGTCTTTAACATTTAAAGTTAGTTTACTAGCACCTTGTTGTGGAGCACACCAACCTACACCATGGGTCATACCTGAGATGTCAGTTACTTCTTTAGCCTTTACCCAATTAGCTTCCACTGGGATAGGTGATGCACCATGGTTTACACCTTGTGCTACTGGACACATTTTTTTTATTTCTTGTGAATAAATCATATTGCCTAAAACTCCTTTCACTTTACATTATGTTTTATTATTATAAAAAAACTAGTTTGTTATTTACTTAACATATTTTCGCATAAATCATCATAGATGTCTAGGACTTTTTATACTTTAATAGAATTTTCTTCATTTTATGCTAATAATCTTAATTATAAGCTACTTTTTTGTGACTATTTCCCCTGCTTTTTTATAGATGCTGTTTTCAGATACATATCCCCTCACCATGGATAGTGGATAAATACTAGCCTCCCGACCTATAATAGAACCTGGATTTAATACACTATTACATCCTATCTCAACAAAATCTCCTATAATTGCTCCAAACTTCTTATGGCCAGTTTCTAATATTTGACTTTCCAATTTCAACTTAACCAAACTTCTATCAGATTTTACATTAGAGGTAATGGCACCTGCCCCCATATGAGCTTTATAGCCTAATATAGAGTCTCCTACATAATTATAATGGGGCACCTGAACATTGTTAAATAAAATAACATTCTTAAGTTCTGTGGAGTTACCTACTACTACCCCATCACCAACAATTACAGATCCTCTTATAAATGCACAGTGTCTTATCTCTGTATCTTCACCTATAATAGCTGGTCCATTGATAAATGCTGATTCAGCCACCCTTGCACTTTTATGGATCCATACGTCTTCTCCTATACGATCGTACTGATCATTAGGTAAGCTTGGACCCATCTTAAGTATCTCATCCTTAATCTCCCCTAAAACCTCCCAGGGATACTCATGCCTTTTAAATAAGTCAGCTGCTATAGTTTGGGATAAATTCAATAATTTATCAGTCTTAACCTTGTTAATCATATGCAAGTCTCCAATCTAAATTAATAATATTTATTATTTATAATTTAATCATTTATTTATAATATGAGGCCACTCTTCTAAATGCCCCTTGAAGGGCAGATTGATTATTCAATCCTTTTACCCTATTAACCCTTCTACGAACAAAGCCTTCTAATTTATCCATATATTCATCCGTAGTAATACTTCCTTCTGCAACATAAGTAAGACCCTTCTCCCAACTGGCTGTTAACTCTGGGTTAAGTAGGGACCTAATTGACATATCTACTACCTCGTATATCAACTCTCCCTTTAAGGTTGGGGTTATAATCTGGGTCTTTTTATTAAGATTAAGATAAGAAATCTTAACTAGTTTACTTAAAATCTCAGACCTTGTAGCACTGGTTCCAATACCGCTTCCTTTAATTTGAGCCCTTAACTCTTCGTCCTCAATTAACTGACCAGCATTCTCCATAGCCAAAATTAAAGTACCAGAACTATATCTTTTTGGAGGGGATGTTTCTCCTTCTTTCATATCCATTGTCTGGACAGGAACTAAGATACCCTTCTTTAACTTCATAACAAATTCTAATAACTTCTCGTCAGTATCTTCCTCTTCATTTTCATCTTCATCTTCTATATCTTTCTTATCTTTCTTTTTTGCTACATTTGCAACTTTAAGATATCCTTCTTCCTCTAAACCACGGTATGAAGAAAAGAATTGCTCCTCTCCTATCTTAAATGTTATTTGAACCCTACGGTAAACCGCTGGGGGATAAAAGACACTCAAAAACCTTCTAACAATCACTTCATAAACCCTTGCAGATAAGCCAGATAAACTATTTAATGCTGATAGACCTTGACCTGTTGGTATTATTGCATAATGGTCTGTTACCTTACTATCATCAACATACCTTTTCCCAAGCTTTTTATATGAAGATTCTTTGAGTATCTTATCAGCAAATTCTTGAAACTTTCCTATGGAAGATACCCCTTGAATATTTTTAGATATTTCTTTAGCAACTGCTGTTGACAAGACCCTTGAATCTGTTCTCGGATAGGTTATAAGCTTTTTCTCATAAAGCTCCTGGGCAACCTTCAAGGTTTCATCTGGGCTTATCTTAAACATCTTAGAACAATCATTTTGCAGTTCTGCCAGGTTATATAATAAGGGTGGATTCTTTCTTTCCTTCCTCTTATTAACCTGAGCCACTTCTGCCATTAGTCCAGTGCCATCTTCTTGCTCTTTCTGCCTCTCCCATCTTCCCTCTTCATTAATTTTAGGGAAATCACCAGCTAAATCACTTATAAACTTCATTCCATTGGCCTTGTCTAAAAAACCAATATCATTATGTAATAGTGGTGAAGCAAAATACTTACTTCCTTCTACCGCCTTAAATTCACTAACAAGCTCTTGACCTGATAC
>CAYOAJ010000210.1:0-3346 GCA_964401895.1 uncultured Herbinix sp. | reverse complement strand
TCATGATTAAGGAGAAAGAATTAGAAGAAGATTTATCACACCTATATTTGCCAATTGTAGCTACTGACTTTAAAGCTATAAAAGAAGCATATGATGAAGGGGACATAAGCAAGATTCCTAAGAATTATAAAGAAGCAATAGATGCAGTGGTTAAGGAATATTCTGAAAACTCTGATCCTCAGAAAATAGATATAATACTTGATAAGTTTTATTACAGACATTTATATCAGATGGCTAAAGAAAGTGAGATTAAATTTTTTATCCAATATGTTGAGGATGTGATTGACTTTACTAATATCTCATCTGTAATAAGGTTAATAAGGCAGGGGCGAGATGATAAGCATTTTGATGATATTATGCTTTCAGATGGCAATATAGATAAGGATCAACTGAAGAAAATTACAAAAGAACCATTAGAACTAGAAGCGTTAGAGAAGGAGCTTAGTGATTATAGAATAGGTCCCAGTCTTATAAAAGGTTTAGCATCTTATAAGGAGACTAATCGTCTAACTGAGTTTGAGAAGTATAAGGACGATTATCTTATGGATATTAATAAAGAGTCCAAGAGAGTGCTTTTTGGGCCGGAGCCACTCTTCTCATATGTTTTTGCAAAGGAAACAGAGATAAAAAACCTTAGGATCATTCTAGTATCTAAGGTAAATAATATTTCATCCCATGTCATAAGGGAAAGGGTGCGTGATTTATATGTATAAGATAGCTGTTATAGGAGATAAGGATTCTGTTCTTGCTTTTAAGGCCTTAGGCCTGGATGTTTATACGGTAAATCACGGAGATGAAGCCAGAAAAACTGTTGATAGCTTGGCAGCTAATCAGTACGGAATTATATTTATTACGGAGGATATAGCAAGTTTAATAGAGGAAACAATATCCCGTTATGATAAAGAGCCAGTACCTGCAATAATTCTTATACCTAGCAATCAAGGGACACTAAATATAGGCATGGACCGCATCCAAGAGAATGTAGAAAAGGCCATAGGTACAAATATATTGTAAAGGAGAGACTTATCTTGAAAGTCGGAAGAATAATTAAAGTATCCGGACCACTGGTAGTTGCAGAAGGAATGGATGAGGCAAATGTATATGACGTAGTACAAGTTTCCCATGATAAACTTGTCGGTGAGATTATTGAAATGCGTGGGGATAGGGCTTCAATACAGGTTTATGAAGATACAATAGGAATAGGACCTGGAGACCCAGTATACACTACAGGTGAGCCTCTTTCTGTAGAACTAGGACCTGGAATAATTGAAGCTATGTTTGATGGAATACAAAGACCACTTGACCCATTAAGAGCAGTTGCAGGAGATTTCTTAGAGCGAGGGGTTGACCTGCCAAGTCTTAATAGGGAAAAGAAGTGGAAGTTTACACCAATAGTCTCTCTTGGTGATTGCCTAGAAGAGGGAGATGTGGTTGGAACTGTTGAAGAAACCCCCTTAGTAATACATAAAATAATGGTTCCCCATGGGGTGTCTGGCAAGGTGTCAGATATAAAAGAAGGGGAATTTACAGTTACAGATGTTGTCTGCAGCTTAGATAACGGGGAAGAAATTCAAATGATGCAAAAGTGGCCAGTTAGAAAGGGTAGGGGATATAAAAAGAAACTAGACCCTAACATACCACTTGTTACAGGACAAAGGGTAATAGATACATTTTTCCCTGTAACTAAGGGTGGTACAGCTGCAATTCCTGGACCCTTTGGGTCAGGAAAGACAGTAGTGCAACATCAATTGGCTAAATGGGCGGATGCAGAGATCGTTGTCTATGTAGGTTGTGGAGAACGAGGAAATGAAATGACAGACGTTTTAAATGAATTCCCGGAAATTATAGATCCTGAAACAGGCCAATCCCTAATGAAGAGAACCGTTCTCATAGCAAATACATCTAATATGCCAGTTGCTGCCCGTGAGGCATCTATCTATACCGGTATTACCATTGCCGAGTATTATAGGGATATGGGATATTCCGTGGCTCTTATGGCTGATTCCACATCCCGTTGGGCAGAAGCATTAAGAGAGATGTCAGGTAGACTAGAGGAAATGCCAGGAGACGAGGGCTTTCCTGCTTACCTAGCCTCCCGTATTGCAAGTTTTTATGAGAGGGCTGGTAAGGTTATATGTTATGGAAATGATGATAGGGAAGGAGCAATTACAGTTATAGGTGCGGTTTCTCCACCTGGAGGAGACCTGTCTGAACCAGTAACCCAGGCTACCCTAAGAATAGTTAAGGTTTTCTGGGGTCTTGATTATGCTCTTTCTTATGCAAGGCATTTCCCAGCTATAAACTGGCTAACTTCTTATTCTTTATATCAGGCAAAGACAGATAAGTGGATGGATGAAAATATTGACAATGAATTTTCAAAGAAGAGGCAGAAGGCTATGAACCTTCTTCAAGACGAATCTGATTTAGATGAAATTGTAAGGTTGGTAGGAAGGGACACCTTGTCTGAAAAAGATCAATTAAAACTTGAGGTAACAAGATCCATAAGAGAGGACTTCCTACAGCAGAATGCCTATCATGATGTTGATACTTTTTGTTCCCTTAATAAGCAAAATAAGATGTTAGAAATTATCTTGGATTTCTATGACAGGGCCAGTGAGGCATTAAATTCAGGAATATATTTAAGAGAAATAACAAAACTACCAGTTAAGGAAAAGATAAGTAGAATGAAGTATATTTCTGAGGATGAAATAGAACGGATTGATGAAACACATGAAGAGTTAAAAGAATGTTTTGATGATTTAATAAGCAAAGGAGGTATCCTTGATGCTTAAAGAGTATAAAACAGTATCTGAAGTAGTTGGACCCTTAATGGTTGTTGAAGGAGTTGAAGGGGTAAAATACGAGGAATTAGTAGACATTGAACTTCAAACAGGCGAAAGAAGAAGAGGCAGGGTTCTGGAAATAGACCGGGATAAGGCTATGATTCAGCTTTTTGAAGGGTCAACTGGTATTAATATTAAGAATACCACTGTAAGATTTTTAGGTAAACCCTTGGAATTGGGTGTGTCCTTAGATATGATTGGACGAGTTTTCAATGGTTTAGGCCGTCCTAAGGATGATGGACCTAATATTATCCCTGATAAAAGGGTAAATGTTAATGGAACACCAATAAATCCAGTTTCAAGAGATTATCCAGATGAGTTTATCCAAACTGGTATATCATGTATTGATGGTTTAAATACTATAGTTAGAGGTCAGAAGCTACCTATATTTTCAGGTTCAGGTTTACCCCACAATGAACTTGCAGCTCAAATAGTAAGACAGGCAAAAATTAAGGTAAATGGAGAAGAAAGGGATAATTTCTCCATAGTATTCGCAGCCATAG